>JBIKUM010000081.1:0-9730 GCA_044347585.1 Terrimicrobiaceae bacterium | reverse complement strand
GACCACCGACCTGCGGTTCTCCGGCCTGCGGGAAGCACTGATCGAAGCCGGGGCACCACGCCCTGATTTGCGTTCCGGCGATTTATCGAACCCGGCATTTGTCAGTTCGCTGATCCAAGGTAAACCCCGCTACGATGCATGCGTTGGGTCGAACGACCAAAATGCCGCCCGGTTTATGCAAACAGCCGCCGGGCTTGGGTTCAAAGTGCCGGGCGACTTGCGGCTTGCCGGATTCGATGACGCGGGATTCGCGACGCTCCTTACCACGCCGCTGACCACGATCCGCCAGCCCTGCCGCTATCTCGGCATCACCTGCATCGACGCCATGCTCGGCCGCATCCGCCATCCGGAACTTCCGCCCCGCACCCTGCTCCTGCGAGGGGAACTGGTGGTGCGCGCCTCGACAATGGGCAAATAATTGACAAGGCAATCCTCGGAGATGAGTGCATGCTCGATGATCACATGCCAAGCCGCAGGATAGCCCCCATTCAGAGAAACAGCCTCTGCTTTCCCGTTGTTTTCACGACAGGACTTCGGGAGGAAGCTCGTTCGCGCTGACCAGCACCACTTGCGAGAAGGTGTCGATCTGCGCGGTGCAACCGGCGGGCTCCAGACCATCCATGGTCATCAGCCGCTCGCTCGACGAACCGGGGGGCAGGTCGCCCCAGACATCGCTCTGCCCCTCGCGAACTACCATCTGCGGGATGCAGGCCACGATCTCGCGCAGCAGGATGCGCCAGCGTTCGTCGCCGGTGCGCTCTGCGAGGATGGCAAGTTCATGGCCGGAAAAAACAAAGATGCCGGGCGCGCCATGTTGATTCTGGATGTTTGCAAACACGGCACCGCGTGGCTCGATGCCGAGGCGCTGCAGCGGAGTTCCCTGCGGCAGCACCGCGTCGTAAAGTAGCACCCACGTTTGAAACAACTCGGCCGCCTCGACCGCCCATGCGAGATGCTCGGGGTCTTGGGTGGCCTCATGCAGATGCACCAGTCCCGAGAGCAGACCGTAGTTGCTCTCGGAATCCACCGACATCAAGGCATCGGCCACACCGCCGCAGGTGTAACCTGCCAGCAGGTAACGCTCACGATAGAAGCGCGCGAGGCGGGTGGCAGTTTCAAGGTAACGGGCATCTTCAAACCAGGCATGACCGCGGACGAGGGCTTCCAACGCGAAGCCTCCGCAGGTGGAAGCCCCCAGCAGGACATCGCCGTTCGCGGGGTCGACCAGATAGCCCAGCTGCCCGTGACGCTCCGTGGTTTTCACCATGGCTTCCAAGGAGCAGCGTGCGGCGGATTGCCACGACTCGGGAACAGGCTCACCGCGTTCGCGGAGCAACTCCATCGCCTTGATGACATCGCGCGTGCATTCCAGCGTGCGACGCATGAAGAGATAAGGGCGACGGCCGGGCCACTTGCTGTTGAATCCACCCCAGGTGCCGTCGGGAAGAAGATAATCGAAGAAATGCCCGCTCGGGGAAAGCGCCTCGGCGCAGATCACATCGAGCATTCGTCGCGCGCGGGAACGCCGTTCCGCGGAATGCGAACGCAGCATGGCCACCGCGACCATTCCGCCACCGGCCCATCCGGTCTGCAACAAATGCGTCGGGTTCTTTTGCCTTAAGGGAGTGTTTTGGTAAACGCCCTTGGCCTCGTTCCAGTTGTGTTTGTCGAACTTCGCCTCGACCAGATCACCGGCTTCGCGAAGGTGCGCGGCCAACCCTTGATGCCATTTTCCTTCTCCGCGATCCCTCGCATCGAAGGCTCTTCTGTTCAGCTCGCTGATAAAATCGGGAATGCCGCCCGCTGTCACGGAGTGAACCCGCAGCGTCGTCTCAAACTCGTCGCCGGCTTCCATCGAAAGCCCCTTCTCCTCCACATCGCTCCAGTCGCAGAATTTGTAACGGCGGCGACGCATCACCGGCAGATGGAGACGCAGCACGATGCTCTCACCGGGCAAGGTGATCAGTTCGAATCCTGAAACTCCCCAGGCCCCATAAATTTCCAACTCGATGAGCGCGCCTTTTCCCGTGAGCGGATCAAAGATCCCGACAAATGGTGTGGTGAGCGCGTTGGATGCGAGATCGATGCGGTAACCGGTGTCGGCGGTGAGACGCGGAATGTCGGCGACGAGAATCGGCCCGTCGGCGCTCATGCCATCGGTCGGCGGCTCCGGACAATACGGCTGCGGCAGAACGAGGAAGCGGTTGCCGTTGTAAACCGCTCCCGGCGCGATCACATAGGAGGTCCAAGGCAGGTCGATCTGGATTTCTTGTGTCAGCGCGAGATCACGCACCGCCTCAACCGCTCCGACGGATAAGCGCATTTCGGTGCAAGCTCCCTCCGACATGACAGCGCGCCGGATGCGCAAAGCTTCTCCGGGTCCACTCGCGCGGAAACAGCCGGACGCATCCTCCACGCAGGGATTTTGATGGCGGATTCCCTTGGCATCGAAATGACCGATGACGGGAGTCGTGATTGTGAAAGGTGTGCTCATGAGTTCAGCTCCGGAAGCCATGCGCCTTGCGCACGAAGTTGGGTTCGCAAAACTTGTGGATCGAGATCGGCGGGATCGATGCCAGCCTTCTGCGCGAGAGCGATGGCCGTGCCGGCCGCCTCGCCCGTGGCCATGGTGTTGGCCATCACGCGAACCGCCGCCAGGGCTTCGTGTTCGGACGAAAGACAGCGTCCACCCACGAGAAGATTGCGGATATTAAGCGGCACGAGCGAACGATAAGGAATCGACCAGTGGCGACCGCCGTAGAAGTGATCGTGTGGAAACTCGGTGTCGGAGCCGGTGGGGCTATGAACATCGATCGGATAGCTGCCGTGACAGATCGCATCATCAAAGGAGACGAAGTTCCAGATATCGTCGCGGGTCAGCGTGTAGGTGCCGACGATTCGCCGTGTTTCGCGAACGCCGATCTTGGGAGCGGTCCACGACACAAAGGCGTTCTCGAAGCCGGGCACATGCGGCTTCAGAAATGCATCGACCATTTCGAACACCTGCCGGCGCCCCTCGGCTTCGGCCGCGCTGAGCGAGACGCTGTCCGAACCATCCGCGGCAAGGACTCGCGTGGCATTGAACGCCCACTCGCCCGAACGCGAGTCGGGTCCCCAGAAGTGCGCGAAATCCTGCTTTCTCGGATTTCGGAACTTTTCGGACATCCCCTTCCAGAGCTCGGTCATGCGGTGATAGCCGCCCCATTCCTGAAAAGCCTTCTTGTCGATTCCGCCAATGCCGAACATGAGGGTCATCGGTTGCATTTTGCCGTCGCTCTTGCGGCCTTTCTCAATTGGGACTCCGGCGGCCATGGCAATGTCGGCATCGCCCGTCGCATCAATGAACCACCTGGCAGCCAAGGCGCGCCTGCCACCCTTCCCTTCGACGATCACATGGGTGATGCGACCTTCTTCAGTCCGCACGCCGGCCACGAGCGTATGCAGGCGCAGCTTCACGCCGGCTCCCTCAAGGAGATTCAGCAGGACAAACTTCAGTCTTTCGACATCGACATTGATGGCAGTGGTTTGGGCGGGATCATCCACCGTTCCGCCATGACGATGCAGTTCACGAACGATTTCGTCGGCGATCCCGGCCACGACTTGGCGCTTGCCGTCATGATAACCGAGGATCGGAATTCCCGAAACAAGCGTGCCGCCCGCATGCGACGCAGGGTCGATCAAGGTTGTCCGCA
This sequence comes from Terrimicrobiaceae bacterium, assembly GCA_044347585.1. GTDB lineage: Bacteria > Verrucomicrobiota > Verrucomicrobiia > Chthoniobacterales > Terrimicrobiaceae > UBA967. Next base: position 6,038 of record JBIKUM010000081.1, on the reverse strand, counting down.
GGCCGAGTCTGGCGGCGGCGAGAGCGGCGGCGACACCGGTGCTTCCGGCACCGACCACCACGAGGTCCCCCGCATCTTCCACGGGTGTCGAGAGGGTTTCTGTGAGGAGTTGTTCCATGCCTCAAACGTTAAGCCGGCACTGACGTAAACCGCCATTGGATTGAGTTTACTGATTACTCTTTTGCTTTAATGTTTTCCGCATGTCGTCCGATGCTCCATCAATCCTGCCGCTGCACACCTGGGCCGCCGTCCGCTCGGAACTCCTCTGGATTTACGAGCGGGCCGTCATCCCCTCCAGCCGCAGTATGGAGACGGATTTCCTGCACGGCCAACGCGCGTGGTTGATCCGACGCGGCACCGCATCGGTCAGGACCAAGCGCGGTCTTTGGACGGCGTCGAAGGGCGAGTGGATGTTTCCCCCGGCTGAAAAAGCGCATCAGGAGTTCTCGGTAGATGCCGCAGTGCTTTCACTGAACTTCGTCTGCCGCTGGCCCGATGGCACCGGCCTTTTTGAAGAGAAAGAAGCATTGGTGGTGAAATCGCGCGACTTTCCGAATCTGGAAAAACGGGCCGCCAGCTTGCTGCGTCTTGTGAGCCGAAACTTCAGTGACGCGTGGATCGACTACGCCGGCTACTCCTCCACCGCTGGAGTTTTTTTCCAACTGCAACGCGCCATGCTCGGATGGATCGAGGTATGGAGCGCGGTGCAGGAACAGCACGGCAGGAAACTCGGGCGCGCCCTGCCGGATGACGCGCGCCTTGCCCGCGCCGTGCTGCGGTTGAACGAATGCTCACCCGGCGAACCGTATCCGTCGGAAGATCTGCAGCGGATCACCGGACTGGGAATCTCCCAGATCGACCGCCTGTTCCTCCAGGCCTACCGGATCACGCCGAAGCGATACCATCAACGCAGGAGAGTCGAACAAGCGAGATTGCTTTTGGGGACAAGCCGGATCCCGGTGAAGGAGGTGGCCTTCCGACTCGGGTTCCGTCACGCCGCGCATTTCACGATCTGGTTTGCACGCGAGGAAGGGTGCTCCCCAACGGTTTATCGCAACCGCCACATGCGGTAGTTTGTTTTTCCCCTGGATACGCCAGGCATCACCCCAGCTGGCGGGCTTGCCTTCGATAGGCGCCAGGGGGCAGGCCGAACTTCCGGCGGAAGAGGCGGGAGAGATGGTATTCGTCGAAGAATCCGCATTCGTCGGCGATCTGCTTGAGGGTGAAATCAGATCCGCGCAGGCGTGCGGCAGCCTGTTGAAGGCGGGCTTCCATGACAAAACGGTGCGGAGGCAGACAGGTCTCACGGAGAAAGAGGCGGCGGAAGTGGACCGTGGAAACGCCGAGGCTTTCGGCGTGGAGATCCTCATCGCACCCCTCCGCCGGCCTCTCCCGCAGGGAAGCAGCGATGGCCCGCACGCGTTCTCCCAGCGAGTCACGCGAGACATCCCCCTCGTTCACATCCAGCAGGAGATCGAGCAAACCGAGCATGGCTCGGCGGGATTTTCCGGTGGCGATATGACCATGCAGCGCCAGCATCTTGTCGCGGAAGACCTCGGGATCCTGCGGGTGCCGCCAAGCGCTGGATGTCTCCGGTGGAGGCATCCATCCCTCCCGTTCCCATTTCTTAAGGAGATCACCCGCATAGCAGACATAGTAATGATCCCAACCCGGTGCCACGAGGTTGCCATACTGGAACTCCGGCCCGGGCCATGTCCACCAGGCGACCGGCGCGTGCAGCAGCCGCTCCGGGCCATCGCCCACGCGGTGACGCACAAATCCCGTGTGGGCGTAGTTGATGGAAAAGTAGCCGGCAAAGGATTTCTTAACCCATTGCGTGTGGTGGAGTGCGTGATTAAACATCACAAAGCTGAGGTCGTCCGCCTCGCATTTGATTGTTTTATGCATCTTCTCGGATCACTCTCTCAATTTACACCATCATCGCAAGGGTGTTTGTTGGCCCGGTCAATCAGAACATCTATTCCCTCAAGTCCCATGACCTCTTTCTGCCATGCGCTAGAACCGAAACAATGACACCAGAACCCCAGCGATCCGACGCAAGCTACCGCTACATCCTGCGCTTTCTCATCGATCCCCTTTGGGATGCTGAGGAGAGATTGGAAGAGCTTGTGGGATTCTGCCGCGAGGCGCGGATCGATGAGGTGATGCTGTTGTTGCAGGCCGAGGAGTTGAGCGCGGGCCATCCGACCCGGAAGGAATGGGCGGATGGGATCGCGCTGGCACGCCGGATGCGCGATCGGTTGGCGCAGGAGAACATCGGGCTGAGCATCAACCCCTGGAGCACGACCTATGGGGTTACCCGCGGACGCAAGCTGAGGGAGTGGCAGAACTTTCAACGTATGGTTGGCGAGACCGGAATGGAGCATCCGCTCTCGGCATGTCCGCTTTGTCCGGAATGGCAGACATGGCTGGCGGAGTGCTTTGCCGAACTGGCCCGCGAAGTGCGCCCGCTGGCGATCTGGATGGAGGACGACTGGCGGCTGCGCAATCACGGTGCGGTGACCGGTTGGGGCGGTTGCTTTTGCCCGATCCACCTGCGGCGGTTTTCCGAAATGATCGGTCAAAAGGTGAAGCGCGAGCAGGTGCTGCCAGCCGTGCTGCACGGCGGCGATCCTCACCCGTGGCGGCAAGCGTGGCTGGACCTTTCCCTCGAGACGATCCTGGAACCGACACGGGCGGTCACCGACGCCATCCGACGGGCGCATCCGGCCACGCGGGTCGGCTGGATGACATCGATTCCCGATCAGCATTCGCTCGAGGGTCGCGACTGGGCGCGCCTGCGCGAGGCCGGCGGAGAGAACGGGGCATTTCTGATCCGGCCCCACATGCCGCCCTACACGCAGCAGCGCCCATTGCGCGTCACGCCGTGGCCCACCCGCCATACGCTGGCCTGCCTGGAAGGGGAGATCGAAGTCTATCCGGAATTGGAAAACTCGCCCCGCTGCGGTGTCTATTCCAAGAGCGCCACGGCAACCTGCTGGCAAATGATCGAGGCCGCGGTGCTGGGGAGCCATGGCATCACCATCAATCACTTCGACAACATGGGCAACGGCATCGCGCTGGACCGTCACCTGGCACCGCATCTCGCCGCCTTGCACCCGCAACTCGATGCCCTGGCCGCGCTGCATCTCGATGACCGCGAGGCGGACGGCGTGCAGGTCTTGTTTTCGCCGCAGATCGCCGCTGCATTGCGCCTGCCGGAGGGCGAGGCGCCGGTCGCCACGGCGGAGGATTTCCTTGCCTTGAACCGCAGCCTGCAGGCCATGGGGGGCGGCGCAGGCAGCGGAATCCGCGGTAGCATGCAGGCCCTGGTTCATCCGTCGATGGTCTGGAGCGAGGTCTGCGGCATTCTCGGCATCGCCCATCGTCTGACCTCCCGCTTGGAGCCGCAGCGAGGGCCCGTCCTGGTGAGCGGTCAAACGCTCGAGGCTTTTTCAGACGCGGAAATCGCCCGCCTACTCGGAGGCTTCGTCATCCTCGATGCGGTGGCTGCGGAAGGCTTGCTGCGTCGTGGCTTCGGCGACCAGATCGGCATCCGGTCGGGAATCTGGCAGTCGCAGGAAGAGACGGCCTACAGCTATGAGCAGATCGGTGCCGACGACGGCGCAGTCTACGGGGTGGCCCATCCCCGGATGTGCGCGCAGCGGTGCGCCGACCGGGTCTGGGCGATGGATTGCCACGCCGATGCCAAGGCTTTGAGCACCTTTTTCACCGCCGAACATCAGGCGCTCTGGCCGGCAGCTCTTGAGTTCCGCAACGCGCGCTCGGGCCGGGTGGTCACGCTGGCTTATCCGCTGGACGGTGGCTCACAGTTTTTCATGGCGTTCTTCAACATCTTCCGCCGCCTGTTTTTGCAGAACCTCTTCCTTGCCGATCCGCGCGGTGCACGTCTGGCCATGAGTGCCGATGGCACCCGCTGCTATCGCTCGCAGACCGCCCACGGCACATTGTTCTCAGTCCTCAACGCGCTCGAAGACCACCTGGACCACGTCGAAATCCGCCACAGCCCGGAGGAAACCTTTCCCGGCCCATGGTGGGTATTGGAAGACGATGGAATCTGGCGTGCCGTCATCCCGCGTACAGATTCCGGTCGCCTGACGTTTGATCTTGATGTGCCACCGCTATGCGGTCGATTTCTCCGGCACTTCTAATACTAAACCAGACAAAACTCATCACCTCTTTATGAAACAAGCATGACAAAAACAACTATCGTATTCGCTGCAATCAGTTTATCACTCGGAAATGCGATCAGCCATGCGGCAAATGTCACTGCCGTAAAGAATGAATCCAAACCGTACAACGGCCAGGCGCAAACTGTTCCAGGATTTATCAAACCCGCCCTTTATGATGAAGGTGGAGAAGGGTTGGCATATCATGACACCGACCCCGAGAACAAAACTGCAGGCTCGTTCAGGGAAGACGAGGGCGTGGATACGGGCGGCACTGATAAACCTGTCGGCCACATTATGTCCGGCGAATGGATTAAATACACATTTGATGTCCGCAAAGCCGGCGACTACGACATCATCCTCCACTACGGACGGGCGAACGATTATTCGGGTCCCGCGACCCAAATTGATCTTTCGGTCGATGATGTGAGGCTCGCACCCCTTAACCTTGACCTTAAGGGAACGGGAAAAGACTGGGCGGTCACCGGTCGCCAATTTGCTGAACTGCCAGTGCGCCTTGTAGCCGGCAATCATGTGCTTCTGGTAAAGTTTAGCGGCGGCAGTGTGAATTTCGGAGGCGTTGATTTTCGGGAAGCATTCCCGGTCAAGGGCTCTTTGAAGCTTCCGGCAGAATGTGTGGTTTTTGCGCCTTTCACGAAAGAGAGCGGAATTCCGAAATCCGATTTACTGCGTCAGATGCCGAAGTCGTTGACGCTGGATGGCGTGACCGCCGAGGCGAAAACCGCTTCCTTTAATCCCGCCAACCGCACGCTCGATCTGGCTTCCCATATCGGGGAAAAAGGTGAAAAGGCCATTGGCAAAACGGCATTTGTCTATATTCCCTTCAGCGTCACCGAGGCCGGACCGCTCACCTTTGGCTTCGGGGCCGATTGGTGGTATGAGGCCTATCTTGACGGGACCCTGATCAGCAGCACCATGGAAGCTGGAAATGGGAAATCGCCGACGTCGATCCATGATCATTCCGCAACAGTTGAGGCTGCTGCGGGAAACCACCTGCTGGTGATTCGCTTTCTCAGCGGCAAAGCCTCCTCCTTGCTTTCGGTGGGAGGGCCGGGTGATCTGCGCAACCCATATCTCACCACCTCTCCCGTTGCCGGCCCGAGTGCCAAACAAACCATTCATGTTTCCTCGGCTGGAGCGCGTCCTGGGCCTCCGTCCGGGAGACAATGGAAGATGGTCTGGAATGATGAGTTTGACGGGACTCAGCTCAACGGGGAAAAGTGGATCGTGGATGACGGCCAGGGAAAATTGAACTGGCCGGAGATCGCGACCCGATACAGCCCGGAGATGTCGGGTCTCGATGGAGAGGGCAATTTTGTCATGTCGCTGAAAAAGGATAAGGACGGAACAGTTTTGTATGGCCCGAGAATCTTTTCCCGCGTGACCAAAGCCTACGGCTATTACGAAGCCCGGGTGCAATTTTCGACACAGCCGGGCTGGTGGACGGCTTTCTGGCTCTCCGGCGTTCCCTACGGCGAAGGGGACGACACATTCGTCTGTCCTCAGGAATTTGATATCTATGAGGACTTCTACAAGCCCAAGAAAAGCAACGACATTCAGATGTCATACTGGGCCACTTCCGGCCTGGGGACGGGCAGCGAAAATCAGGATCCCAGTCCGAAAAAACCAACCTTAGAGGTGACGAAAATCAGTCGTTTGCTGGCTTGCCGGAAGGTTCTGCTTGAACAGTATGGCGGTTAGCACACGGTGGCTCTTGAGTGGACTCCGCTGGAGCATGTTTTTTATGTGGACGGGCAGGAAACGCAGCGCCAATCCTACAAGGACGTTCCCATTACCACGGTGCCGCTGCACATCATCGCCAGCTGG
>JBIKUM010000216.1:0-5286 GCA_044347585.1 Terrimicrobiaceae bacterium | reverse complement strand
CAACAGGTCGCGAGGGGGCAGCAGGTCGGAACGATCGGGACGAATCGCGGCATGTATACGGCTCACCTGCACTACGAAATTCGAAAAAACCTCTTCATCGGCATTAATCGCTCAGCATTCGCCAAAGACTTCACCAACTACTATCGCCCGAGCCAGTTTATTGCTCAACGGCGCAGGCTCCCTGGCGCCGGGCAGACGGCCCAGATTGTCGTGAACACCTATAAAACCGACCAGCCGGGTTTTGTGTTTCCATCCGGTGGCGGCGACTCTCGTGGGTCGTTTAAAAAACAGGCTCCAGCATCGCGGAGCGGCAATTTCCGCGTGAATCGCTTCGATGATGTGGGGTATTGATTTTTCCTCATGATTTCCTCTCAAGACGCATCCCCTTTGTTTCTCATCGCTGGAGGTGGTGATTACCCCCGGTTGGTGGTTGAGGGGGCCAGGAAAGCGGGCGTTTCCCGCATTGTCATGGCGGCATTCGAAGGCGAAACAAAGAGCGAACTCGCAGGGATGGTTGACGCTGTCGAGTGGATGAAGGTTGGTCAGATGGGTCGATTGCTGGATGCTGCAAAAAAATCCGGTGCCAGCCGTTCACTTATGGCCGGTCAGATTGCTCCGAGCCATTTGTTCAATCTTAGGCCCGATTTCAAGGCCCTCGTCCTGCTGGCCAAGCTGAAAGAGCGTAATGCCGAGACCCTCTTCGGTGCGGTGGCTGGAGAGTTGGAGAAAGTCGGCGTCGGTCTTGTGTCCGCGACGACTTATCTTGATGAGCATCTGGCCACGCCGGGATTGATTGCCGGTCCCAAGCTCAAATCGCGCTATCTGGCCGATCTTGATTTTGGATTCCGCATCGCCAAGGAAACGAGCCGTCTGGATATCGGCCAGACGGTGGTTGTCAAAAACGGCACTGTTTTGGCGGTCGAGGCCTTCGAAGGAACGAATGAGGCCATTCGCCGAGGCGGCGCTCTCGGGCGTGGTTCGGCTACCTTGGTGAAGGTATCCAAGCCTGGTCAGGATATGCGATTCGATGTGCCAGTTATCGGCACACGCACACTCGAAGTCGCAGCCGAGGCTGGTATTCACGCTGTCGGCGTTGAGGCCGGTGCCACTTTGCTGCTTGATCGATCGAAAGTCTGTGCGGAGGCTGTGCGTCTTGGTATTTCCCTTCACGGACAATGAAAACGATTCGAACAGGTGTGGTGGGTGTTGGTCACATGGGCATCAACCATGCACGCATCTACAGCGAGTTGCCCGGCAGCCAACTCACGGCGGTGTATGACACCAACCGGGAAGCTGCGGCCGCCGCTGCAAAAAACTTCAATTGCCAGGCGGTTTCATCACTTGAGGAATTCGCTGGTTTGGTCGATGCCGCGACGATTTGCACGCCGACCGTGACTCATCACGCCACAGGCATGGAGCTTCTCGGTCGGGGCAAACATTTGCTCATTGAAAAACCCATCGCCGACACGCCCGCACACGCACGCGAACTGGCTGAGGCGGCCGCCCGGCAGGGATGCGTGCTCCAGGTCGGGCATGTGGAACGATTCAATCCCGTCCTGCATGCGCTCGAGGCGCAGTTGCAAAACCCCCGTTTTCTGGAGGTGACCCGGCTTTCGCCCTATCCAAATCGCAGCACGGATATCGGAGTGGTCCTCGACCTCATGATCCACGACATAGAAATCATTTTGCACCTCGTGCGCTCCCCGTTGGTGAGTTTGGATGCCGTGGGTATTTCCGTGCTTGGCCGGGGCGAGGATATCGCCAATGTGCGCTTCCGTTTCGAAAATGGCTGCGTTGCGAATGTCACGGCGAGCCGCATCAGCCAAGAGCGGGTCCGAAAAATCCGCGTCTTTCAGGAGAACGCCTATCTCTCGCTGGACTATAAAAACCAGAGCGGCTACCTGCTGCGATTGGCCCGCGATGACGAGCGAACCAGCTCTGGTCTTGGCAAGTTGATCGGTCTGGCAACCGACTCAAAAATCGTCACCGACTTCAGTGGAAAGCGCATCGTTCGCGAGCCGGTAGAGATCGAGAAGGGTGAACCCCTCAAAATCGAGCTGGAATCGTTTTTGAACTGCGCTCGCGAGGGCCTGAAACCCAAGGTCACTGGGCTGGCTGCAGCCGATGCCTTGGATATCGCGCTCGAAATCACCAGACGCATCGGCGAAGCCGACCCGCGAAATGGAAGTCTTCCCGCCTGATTCACCATGGTTTCCGGCTCTGTTCTCATTCTGACTGCAGGGTTTGGCGAGGGACATAATGCCGCAGCGCGCAATCTGGAACAGGCATTGAGAGAGTCTCATCCCGAAGTGGCGGTTGCCGTGAATGACATTTTTGACGAGTCCTACGGTTGGCTGAACCGTCTTCTGCAGTCCGGCTACCGCCATATCATTAACAAGCATCCCGGCGTCTGGAGCGCGTTTTACAATTTCCTCGACCGTGCGCCTTGGGTGAATCGCGGGGTGGGCTTATTTTGGATGGCCGTGAATCTCCTGGCTGACCGCATTACCCGCTATGATGCCGATGTCGTCGTGAGTTGCTTCCCTGGTTACGGAGCGTTCTTGGACCAAGTGCGGAAGGGAAAGGGGCGGCCGTTTTCCTATGTCACGGTGGTCACGGATTCGCTCACCATCAATTCGATCTGGTGGCGCTGCACGAGCGATTTTTTCCTTGTTCCGAACGAACCTACCGCCAAGTCGCTGGAGCAGGGTGGGGTGGCCCGCAAAAAAATCCGCGTCACTGGGTTTCCGGTGCCGATAGTTTTTTCGGAGATTTTGCCAGAGCGAGCGAATCCCCCTGCGGACGGCCGTTGGCAGGTTCTTTACATGGTGAATTCGGCTCAGGATCTCGCTCCAGATATTGTCAGAGAATTGCTCGCCGTTGAAAACATCGCGCTGACTGTGACCTGTGGGCGCCATGAGGTGTTAATGAAAAAACTCCAGCAACTGGCGGTCGAGACGGGCAAGGAGATCGAACTCCATGGCTGGACCTCGGAAATTCCCAATTTATTGCGGCGCTCACATGTCCTCATCAGCAAGGCTGGAGGAGCGACTGTGCAGGAAGCCATGGCGGTGCGAACTCCCATGATCATCACGCAGGTCGTGCCCGGTCAGGAGGAGGGAAATGCTCTTCTGCTCGTCGAGAACGGCGCGGGCGAAATTGCAACGACCCCAAAATCCATCGCAAATGCAGTGAGAGGTATTTTTGAAAAGAACGGCATCCTCTACTCGCAACGCTATCAAGCCACCGGCCCGCTCAGCCATCCGGCAGGCGCGCGGGAGGTCGCAAATTTCGCTGCTTCGCTCTGCCTCCGGGATTGAGTGTGGCGGAGTCGCCTTACAACGGCCTACCTCGCCGCGTGGCTGTGGCGGATATCCTTCACCGAGACCGCGTAAATGATGTCTTCGGCGATGTTCTTGGCTTGATCGCCAATGCGTTCGAGGCAACGGGCAATGAAGATCAGCTCGAGAAAGCCCCGAATGTGGTCGGGATTTTGGGGCATCATTTCTGTGATGCTGTCCGCGAACTCTCTGTTCAACTCATCGAGTTCCTTGTCACGCCCTTTGATAGTGCGGGCAAGCTCTATGTCGTTGTCGGCGTATGATTTGATTGAATCATTGAAAACCGAAGAGGCGAGGTTGAAAATCGGTTCAATGCGCGAGGTCACGGGCATCAGCGGGAGTGCAATCAACTTGCGGGCGCGGCGGGCTATGCCGACTGACTGGTCCGAGGCGCGTTCCAAGTTCACGCTGGTTTTCATGGCCGCAATCACATTGCGGAGATCGGAGGCGAAAGGATGGAAGCGGAGCATGATTTCCATGCCTTCGCCATCCACTTGAATCTCCAAGGCGTCAATTTCCTCGTCGTCGGCGATAACGGTATTGCACCAGTCCTCATCGCGGTCGAAGAGTCCCTTGCGGGCATTTTCCAGACTTCGCGAAGACAGGCTTGCCATCATCAGGACATCCTTGCGCAGGTTGTCGAGAGCGTCTTCAAAACTGGTGAGAATATGACGGGCGGTTTCCATTTCTTAAATTAGGATCGGGTTTTCGAAAATCAACCGAAGCGACCGGTGATGTAATCTTCGGTTTGTTTCTCGGAGGGGTTTGAAAAGATTTTCTGAGTGTCGGCGTATTCGACGAGTTTTCCCAGATAGAAAAAGGCAGTTTTATCCGAGCAGCGCGTGGCCTGCTGCATGTTGTGGGTCACTATGACAATGGTGAATTGCTGTTTCAGTTCGCGAATGAGTTCCTCGACCTTCACGGTGGCGATAGGGTCCAACGCTGAGCAGGGTTCGTCCATGAGCAGCACCTTCGGCCGGTTGGCAATGGCACGGGCTATGCAAAGCCGCTGCATCTGTCCGCCGGAGAGCCCCAGCGCGCTTTCATGGAGGCGGTCTTTGACCTCATTCCACAGCGCGGCTCCGCGCAGACTGCGTTCCACGCATTCGTCGAGTTCGGATTTTTTTGAGGTCCCGCTGATTCGGAGTGCGAATACCACATTTTCGTAGATGGATTTTGGAAAGGGATTCGATTTCTGGAAAACCATCCCGATGCTGCGCCGAAGGGAAATGACCTCGATCCCTTTGTCATAGATGCTTTTTCCAAGAATGCGGATATCCCCCTCGTGGTGAACTCCATCAATGAGTTCGTTCATTCGGTTGAAATTGCGCAGGAGTGTTGATTTTCCGCAGCCGGATGGACCGATGAGCGCGGTGACTTGGCGCTCCGGGATGTCCATATTGATCGCATGGAGCGCCTGCTTTTTACCGTAGAAAAAATTGAAATCCTTCACGGAAATGAAATCCGGCCTCTCGGGCGAAATGCTTTGATCCGTTGTCATTTTTTCGGGTGCTTCTTTTGAGGTTTGCATCGGATATTGTGGATTCGGTCAATTTTTCCGGGAGAAAATGGTTTGGGCTGTGATGTTGGCCAGCGTGACAAAGGCTACAAGGACGAGTGAGGCCGTCCAAGCCATGGCGATCTGGTGGGGGAATGGCACGGTGGAGAAATTGTAGATCAAAACGGATAGCGAGGCAGTCGGTTCATTCAGCGATTTCGCCCAGAATTGGCTGAACAGGGCGGTGAAAATGAGGGGGGCGGTCTCTCCCGCCGCACGCGCCACGGCCAGCATGACACCGGTCATGATTGCAGGGAAGGCGTCGGGCAGAACCACACGGGCGATCGTTTGAAAGCGCGTGGCTCCAAGCCCATAGGCCGCCTCGCGGTAGGCGCTCTGGACGCCCATGAGGGCTTGCTCGGATGTGAGAAGAATGGTCGGCAGCAT
>JBIKUM010000501.1:0-5301 GCA_044347585.1 Terrimicrobiaceae bacterium | reverse complement strand
TAGATCGATAAAAACGCCGATCGGCGAAAGGCTTGCATCGATCCAGTCGCTTCCCTGTGCATCAAGAAGTGTTCGCTTGGCGTTAAACCAGCTTGCATCAAGCACATAGACATTATCGGTATCGCTGCTAGGTTTAGAGCCATATAAAAACTGAAGCGCAGCCCAATCAAGCGCACCCCAGGTCTCACGATAAAGATTCGCCTGACCTGATGAGTCTGCACTTGCCATCACTGAAAGCGCTTGAGAATCATAGCGAAGCGGAGCCTGTATCAGCCATTGGTCCGCTGCATCGCTATTGCGAAGGTGTCGAAGACCGAGTGCATGTCCAATCTCATGCAACAAGGCTTCAAAGCCCTCACTGCCTTGACTCACTGAGACCATGGACTCCACGTCCATGAGCACATCGCGCTGAAACCGGGTAGGTTGCCCGAGCACTTTCGGGGCACTCGTCATACCTTTGGCGTCTGATTGCTGGCTCACGCCAAAGCGTAGTTGTATGTCGGGGTCATTTGCATCGAAGACTTCTTTAAAACTTAAGCCCGTCTGCGCGCTTGTCATCTGAAATATGGCACGAACGAGCGATTGCTCGCTATCGCTAAATGCTCTAAAACCTTGCCATGATGCATAGGGGTTGCTGGCTACATCAGTCAAAAAATGATATCTAATGACTTGGGGCGATCCTAGAGCCTTACCTGTATCAAGGCGCAAGTCAATGGCAGCAGTTGTTGCGGTAGGAGCCTGAATGGCCGCAACGGTTTGCTGTGCAACTAAGGCAGGGCTAATTAAATCGGCAAGTCGAAGGGTGAATAAGTACTTCCAACCGACATCAGAAAATCGTAAATATGTTACATCTTCTAAAACATAACGAATCGGCGGAATGCTCGGATCGAGGCCCGCTTTAGTGCTTACCGTGGCCTTGCGACCATCGGCGCTGACGTTGATATCAAGTTCGTCATATTTATAGAAACGTTGTGATCCTGAAAGCCAAAAGTCCGCTATAGCGACCGTATCGGTCCCGCCTCCACCAATAAAGGTATCAGCGCCGCCAAATAGATACACAGTCTCATCGTTGGTCGTGCCGCGTACCCAATCGTTATGGTGGGTTGCGTGTATCGCAAGAAAGCGGCCGATCAGCTTATCGGTGCTACCCCAGCCATCGCTCGCCCACCCCTCCAATAAGTCGACCCGAACGCCTTGTGGCGAGTCCCAATAAGCTACATCGACGCTTAAGCCTTCGCCCGGGATTGATAGGGCTTCGAGGGTGTCATTACCCTTGCTGCCGACTGCAATACCGCTATAAAGACGAATCGTGTCATCGCCACCAAGACCGAACACGGTTGAGCGTTCGCTGCGCTTTTCACGGTCTTGCTGGTATAGGTCTGCTGCCTCGGTGAGCCGAATGTCTGCCATGGATGTCTAGCTTCGCAATATCGGCAAGGTATGCTTTGGAAAGTTCTTAAGATTCGGAAAAACCGATAAAAACTGCTCCTGAGGGAGCCCCATCCATTGCATCAAGCTTGCGCCTACTTGATCGGCGCTGATATCGGGTACGAAACGACCGTTCTTATCTACATCGCCATCATCTGGGCCACCTGGAATCAGATCCGGAAAGCGACCATGCACGGTTTTACCGATCGCTTTAGGACCCATCAATATCCAATGCGTGCCCCAAGCGTGTTCGGAGCCACCCCCTGATCCAGGCCTAAGGGTTCGGCCAAACTCGGTCATCACAAGCACAAGACTTTGTTCATCCATGCGGCTCGCGCGAAGGCTATGATCAAGCCCGCCAAGGGCGGCGTCGAGCTGGGCCAACAATTCGTCCTGGGTTGGTGAACCTGAACCGGTACCGCGTTGGTTGGCGTGGGTATCAAAGCCACCGTGTGTGAGAAAGAAAACTTGTCGCTTCATGCCAAAAGATGGCATCACGGGTAGAACCTGTGCAACGAATTTAAGCTGATCGGCAAACCAGCCCGAACCAAAATCGGCTTGCGGTGGCTTGGTCTTGTCAACGGCTTTCGCAAACATCACAGCGTCGTCAATCGAACGCTTTAAAGTATCGGTATAAATACGCTCATAATCATTGGTAAATTGCCAACGCGCCATCCGCTTAAGCGACTCGGTGAGATAGCTATTGTCATTGGTGAGTTGGGACTTACCCCACCAAGCGTTTCCGCGACTTAAGGCCATCGATACGGGCGAGAATCGTCCTTGCACAAGCGTTCGGTTTCCGCCTACGGCCACTGCCGCGCTTGGGTGGCGCAGCGCTGCATCGAGCGACTCCAAGGCGCGCCCCGCCCATCCGCTGGTGTCTTCAAATGCACCCTGCACAAAGCCTGCCTGATCGCTATGCGAGAGTAGCCCAACGGGAAGACGCACTTGATGATTTAAGACTTTTTCGGCGGTGGCAGGCTCAATGAGAGCGCCCACATTGCCGATAAAGCTAAGTCGCTCTTCGTTATAGAGTCGAGCAAGATGTTTCATCGCCGGGTGGACCGCAAAGCGATGTCCGGCACTTACGCCGTCTAGAGCAATTAAACTGTCTTTAGGAAGTGCCAGCACCGATGTACGTGCGCGTTCGTAATCGGCATAAGCGGCATCGGTTGGGATGAGCACATTGTGGCCGTCATTGCCCCCAGCCAAGTCAATCACAATCAAAGCGCGGTAGTCTTGAGCCCACGCAACGGGCATGCCTTGCAATAGACCTGCCGCTGCACCAAGGCCCAGTAAGCCTGCGCTGCCGGCAAATTGTCGACGTGAAACAAAGGCTTTCACTAGCGGATCACTCCAAAGGATGGGCCGATCAATGCATAGGACAAAAGACTGGTTGCCTGATCAAACTCGTGCATCCAGGTTTGTTGGCGTAAATGTTCATGGATTTTGCTGAGCTCGAGTCGCAGGGTTGCTGGAATCGCACCTCGGAAAAAGCGTGGCGCAAGATAGTCTGCAAAAGCATTTGCCGAGCGGCGATAGGCTGATAAGAGGCCCTCAACATCACATGCAGCATCGCTCATGCTCAATTGACTTGCGTTTTCCTCAGGCCTCATGATCGGTGACCAATTGAGATGAATGCCAAGACGGCCCTTGAACTCTTCCTCATGGACGAGGCGCTGCTCGGGGGCGAGTATTGAGGTGCCCGAGGCGGTGTCCGTGGGTGCGTAAAAGCTAAACACCGTCTCGGGGCTAAATGGCCTTTGAGAGCCTGCAAGATTGGCGTTACCGGCAACATCGGTCGGTAAGCGCTTACACGAGAGTCCGCGCCAAAGAGCCATTTGGAACTGAAAGGGTTCGCGCAGTTTGCCATCGCCTCGGGCGCTTGCTTGTGGGTTATCGCCACGTCTTGCCTCTTCATCAAGTAACACCGCGCGAACGACGGCTTTCATATCGCCTCGTTGCCCCTGGCCGTTATTTTTAAACGCCGCTGCAACCCGTCCCACATAGGCGGCAGAGGGGTTGCTCATGACCAAGTGTTGAATCATACGAAGCGCAATGAAGGGGGCAATGTTGTCGTGTGCCATGAGCATGGCAACGGCTTGGGCAAGATCTTGCGTTGCCGTTTGGCCCGCTGCAAAACGAACGCCCATCACCGTCTTCTCACCCCAGTCATGCTCGTGTCGATACTCACTTGCCACCATGGGCTTGCCCCAATCAGTCCAAGCATTTTTGCCTGCATAGGGCTTATCTTTGGTCCAGGTCCAGCCGGTTAAGACCCTTGCAAGGTCGGCAACATCGCGCTGCTGATAAGTTTCAATCGGGCGGCCTGCCGAGTCCTTTTTCGCCGAGCCGTCCTGGTTGAGCTTGATCACACCAATAGAAAACAACTGCATAAACTCGCGGGCAAAGTTTTCATTCGGTGCGCACCAGGTGCATTGTTCGCTTTTGGGGCGATTCCAGGCATTGTCGAGATACCACCCCATGGCAGGGCTTGTGGCAACCGCTTCAAGAATTTGCGCATAGTTACTAAAGGCGAGTCGTTGCAGCATGTTGGCCCATTCGAGCGCTGCAATCGGAAACACTTTGCCGTCGCTGATCACCAAGAACTGCGACAAGGACCAGGCCACGCGCATGCGCAGTTGATCTTGTGCGCCGATTGCAAGGTGTGGAAACTGTGCCTCATACCATGGGCGAGCGTCGTTGGCTGGGGCATCGATCAGCTGATTAATTTTAGGGCTCGGGTCGATTTGCGAGGCAGGTAAGGCAAATTGCTCATCGATCCAGGCTGAATAGCCTTTACGCTGTATGTCGGCGATTAGCGCCGCATTGGGCCCAAAAGCTACTTGGTCAGCAAAGCGGGCAGCAGCGTAGTAGCTCAGCTTTGCATCACTCGGTGCTTGGACCTGGCCCTTTGAAAAGCTCCAAGAATTGGGTCCATCGCTGCAAGCGACAAGCATTGCAAAAAAACCCATGAGGCCCGCAAGGCATAAAGGCCTCACAAGGCGCTTTAACGTCAACACGCTTAAACCACCCATAGTCAGTCGAAAAACACGCTGAATCATCCCCCATTTGCATCACTCCGTAAATACCGTGCGCTTATTCACGAGCTAATGTTTATCAGTTTTTGGCATTAGCGCTATGCTTGGCTTATGGCTCAACTACCCTATTCACCTCTAAGGCGTTGGCTTTTGCAAAGTCCTTTGGGCCTTGTGGCTTTGCCTGCTCAAAGTGCCCCCATGCGCTTGCCTCAGGACTTTGTGCTTCAAACCTCAAAGGGGGAGGTGGTTTTATCGCAGATCAAGGCATCGGTGATTTATCTCGATATCTGGGCGTCATGGTGTGGGCCTTGCAAGCTCTCGTTCCCGTGGATGCAAACGATGCACGAGCGTTATGCCTCGCAGGGTTTGAGCATCATTGCGGTGAATGTGGATGAGCGTCCTTCCGATGCTCAACAATTTCTAAAACGTATAGCACAACCTGGATTTACACTTGCCTTTGATCATGCAGCACTCGTCCCCCAAGCGCTTGAACTCAAAGTAATGCCAACCGCTTATGTTATTCGGCCTGCAAATCTTGAGCTTTTGCACAGGCATGCGGGCTTTAGGCTAAGCGATCAAGAGCCACTTGAGCGTCTGTTGACATCACTCTTAGACCGATCTAAAAAGCCTTCATCATGAGCTACTGTCGCCTTGTGCGTATTTGCCTCATTGGAGTTTTCGGCCTTCATGGCATGGTTGGGCTTGCCTCGTGTGCACAGTTGCCCGAGGCAAAGGTCAAGCCCTGGCAAAAGGCCGATCTTGCACGACCCGAAATGAGTATCGAGCCCGATTTACTAGACGCTTCGCATCGCGAGCATACCTACAGTTCTAA
>JBIKUM010000569.1:0-5326 GCA_044347585.1 Terrimicrobiaceae bacterium | reverse complement strand
ATCACCCAAGCCACCTCAAGCAACGCCTCTACCCTCGCCTCCATCGGCGCTGAACGCCTCGCCTTCGGCACCATCAACTCCCTCAACTTCCGCGAACTTCAGCTCGCCCTCCAACGCGCCCGCGTCAGCGAACTCACCGCCATCCAAGGCGCCCGAGCTGCCGCCACCGAAATCGAGCGCATCCGCGGCGCCCTTGTCCTGTCTGCTGAGTAAGAGCATGGGTCCGGTGTTGGTTGGAGGGGCCGGCGTCCGGGCCTAGCTGGCTTCGCGTTACATTTGGCACTATGGTTAAAGTCAATGCAAGAAGCATCTGCATTTCCATTGCGGTGGTGGTCTGCAGCACGAGTGCGTGTTGGGGACAAAAGAAGAATCAGGCACTGATTGACAGCATAGCAGATTATCTCTGCAAAAGCCCCATTGTGCACAAGGAAATTGTCATGCGGCAGGCCATCCTAGAATCCGGATGGTTCGCTTCTGATTTTTTAATGAGCCGGAATAATTTATTCGGATTTCGATACAAAGAATATCTACGCTTCGAATCGTGGCAAAAATCGATTGACTATTACGCCCAATGGCAGCAGAAGAGATACAAGGACATGAATGAAGATTATTATGCGTTTCTGAAACGCATTCGGTATGGTTCAGCGAGCTATCCAGATGCAGTGAAACGAATTTCCTACACGTTGAAGTGCCCTTGCACTGAATAAGATGGTTTTCTCGAGCCTGGTTTTTCTTTATTTCTTCCTGCCTGTAACTGTTCTACTGTATTTCCTCATGCCGAGCATGAGGCTGAAGAATTTTATCCTCCTGTTGTTTTCGTTGATCTTTTACGCCTGGGGTGAGCCCGTCTGGATTGTTCTCCTGTTGTTTTCCAGTATTCTGGATTTCCTGATCGGTAGAGGCATAGGTAAATATCGGGATGGAATCCTCCCCAAGATCCTGGTAGGGGCCTCGGTCGTGGTCAATTTGGCCTTATTAATGACCTTTAAGTATGCAGATTTCTTCACATCAAATTTTAATTATGTATTCGGAACCGATGTCCCCCTACCTGGGATAACTCTCCCTATCGGTATTTCTTTTTACACCTTCCAAACACTCTCGTACACCATTGATGTGTTCAGGAACCAAGTGCCTGTGCAGCGGAAGTTCCTGAATTATATGGTGTACGTGAGTATGTTTCCCCAGCTGGTCGCTGGGCCTATAGTTCGGTACAGTGAGGTGGCCGGCGCTATCGACAACCGTCGGAGCGATTGGAACATGATTCGAAGTGGTCTGAATCGATTTTGTGTGGGTTTGTTCAAAAAGGTTGTCCTAGCGAATACAGCAAGCATATTGGTTGATAAGTACTTAGAAGTACAATTTGGTATTCTGTCCTCGCCTGAAGCGTGGTTTGGCATCTTGATGTTCTCTGTGCAGATTTACTTTGATTTCTCAGGTTATTCGGACATGGCAATCGGAATGGGCAGGGTGTTCGGGTTCACCATGCTTGAGAATTTCAAACATCCGTACGCTGCGATTTCAGTTGCGGACTTCTACAAGAGGTGGCATATGTCGTTGGGTAGATTTTTCCGAGACTACGTCTACATCCCCCTGGGAGGAAACCGCAAGTTTCAATACCGGAACATTCTCATTGTTTGGCTGCTGACGGGGTTTTGGCATGGGGCAAGTTGGAATTTTGTGCTCTGGGGGGGCTTCTTTGGCTGCTGCATGGTCATTGAAAAGATGTGCGAAGGCCCGCTGTCGCAGGTGCCGCGAGTAGTTCGGCATGGCTACACCCTCGTGTTGATTGTGTTCAGCAGGGCAATTTTTTATTTTGTCGACTTTGCCAAACTAAAAGAATTCATGGTCACCCTGTTTGCCTCATCCCACCCCATCAATGTGGGCTTCGTGGGGGATATAACAGGCTTTTCATTCTTCTTTGTTTTGGTTGTTTTGTTTTGTATCCCTTGGCAGGAAATCTATCCTCCAGAGTCCCGACTCCATCAGAAATGTCAGCGGTTGTATGCGGCCAGTGCGCCTGTGTTAAACCTTCTCATGCTTGCGCTGTGCACGGTCCTTCTCGCGGATGACACCTACAATCCGTTCATCTATTTCAGATTCTAAGATGAAACGATTGTCGCCTTTTCTCGCTTTTGGTTTTCTTGTTGCCGGTTCTCTGGCCTTTTTGTTTAGTACGAAGCAGGTGATTTCCACATCTGAGCAGCGTACCCTAGCGACTTGGCCTGACCTGAGCTGGGAAGGCTACCGTTCAGGTTCGTACTTCAAGGGAATTTCGTCGTACATCAACGATCACTTTCCTCTGCGAGATGAGATGGTAGAGTGGGCTCAACGCATTCGTTTCCATATGGGATTTCACCTGCCTGAAGAGGAGCGTGTTGTGGTTCTACCGAACACAGAGGCCTCAGACGATGCACCTTCCGATTCGCTTCAACGCGTCTACCACGATGATTTTAGAGCCGCGTATGCAGGCGGGATGCTCATCATCGAAGGTAAAGTATATCCCCAAGGTGGGGGAGCCCCATCCATGGCGCGACCTTTTGCTGCGATGGTGAATCGGTATGCGGAGGAGTTGAAAGGCATATGTACGGTGTATACCTGCATTGCACCACTGTCTTCCGCCTTCATACCCGTTGAGAAATACGCCCGCTACAACCGACAAAACCAGAAAACGCTTGAAGCAATCCGGACGGCGTTGTTGCCTGAGGTTCGCTATATCGATGTTTTCGGGGAGATGGATGCGCATTTTGGTGAATCGATGTTTTTCGGAAGCGACCACCATTGGAATGCTCGAGGTGCCTATTATGCCTATTCTGCATTTTGTCAAGGCGCTGGTGTAAAGGCAGTTCCACTTGAGAATATGAGGTACGAGCGGAGGAAGCCATTTCTGGGTTCATTGTACAACCTGACGAAAGATCCGGTTGTCGCACAACATCCCGACACACTCGAGCTCTTTATACCCCACGTCGAAACAAAGGCAGTTCGTTATCCTGCTTCAGGGTTGACTTCCACAACCTCTACCCGTGTTTTCGGAACGACAAACAACTACGGGGCATTTCTTGGCGGCGATGCGCCTTTGGTGCGCATCTCGACGGACGTGAAGAATGGCCGGCGTGCGATGGTGATTAAGAATTCCATGGGCAATGCCTTTGCCGTCTATTTGATCAGTCATTACGAGGAAATATGGGTGGTTGATTTTCGGTATTCCGGCCATAATGTGATGCAAATCATTGCGGATGAACAAATTGACGATCTGATTTTCGGCATCGGGTTGTATGCCGCCATGAGCCACGGAACGATTTCAATGATGCGGAATCTCGCAAAGCCACACTCCCCAGCGATGCCGTTTGGAAAGCGCCCTACGGTCATGCCCGACACGTTGAAGGTGAGCGGCTCTACTCAGGATTCAATTCCGAATGAAGGGCTTGACATCGACACAATCCCACCTAAACCATGAAAGGCGCCCTTGTACTTGCGCTCGTAGGATGCGCAGGCATCCTGCAATCCCAGGACCTCGGAGCCCTGACTGAACTCCTCGAGCTCGATACCCAATATTGCTTTTTTCAATACCATTCTCCGCGTGCAGCCCAGCTTTTTCAGGCAAACATGGAAAAAGCCGAACACGATAGGGTAGTGATATGCCATTATGGCGCGTCGCACATTCAATCCGAAGTGGTGACCTCGCGCGCATCCTTTCTTCTGAAAGAGCAATTTGGGGATGCAGGGCCTGGATTTGTGTTCCCTTTTTCTGCTGCAGACACCTACGACGGGGTGAATTACAGGACCTCGCATACCGGGAAATGGACAGTGGCGAAGAGCTATCAACTGCCGCCGAAACTGCCGCTCGGAATTCGAGGAATGACTATCCAAACCCAAGACACAACCGCATCGGTATCCCTCCGGTTTAAACGACCTTATGATGCGGAGGTGTATGATGTTTTTGTTTTTGTGGAGCGGAACGAGAATACACCTGGCATAGAGGTGGTGATGGACACGGTTGTGTATCGCTTTCCGTCGGACGGTATGGCATCAGCAGATTCAAACTTCATCCACTTTGTCCATCAGGGGCATTTTTCGAATGTGGGTGTTCGCTGGCTTTCTGATTCCGACCACGCCGGGGGTGATGAAACGCTTACGTTCTATGGGTTGAGCATAGAGCACCGGAACCAGAAAGGCGTCCTGTACCATCCGTTCGGGGTGGGGGCATCACCCTTTCAGGCCGTGCTGTATTTGGCGAAGCTGGAAGAACAGGCAAATGTTATTCAACCGGATGTAGTCATTATCGACTATGGCACGAACAACATCCTCTACTCAAACACGGTCCCCGCCGACATGCCGAAGTTTGTTGCAAACGCTGTTAGCACTTTCAGAGCCATCAACCCGAACGTGTCCATCGTTCTCACCTCTACCCAAGATCTGTACTACAAGGGCAAATACATCGACGCAGCTATTCGCTTCAATGTGGTGATGGATTCATTGGCAGCTGTTCACGATTGTTTGTATTGGAATTTTTACGACTTATCTGGCGGGTTCAAGCGAATTCGGGACTGGAACGAGAAGGGTTATGCTCGTGACGACTTGATTCACCTCACCCAAAAGGGTTACGATTTGAAAGGCACGCTACTCTTTAATTCGTTTGTTTCGACCCTGAATCACATCGAAGTTTATCCGGAGCAACGCGAGTGGTCCATGCCAGTCTGCCTCTACGAAGACCGGAAATCGACCAGAGATATTGAACCATCGAAAGGAGGCTCGGCTTCGAATACCGGAAAGTCCACGCAGAAGAAGAACGTGCATACGGTGAAAGCCGGGGATACACTTTCCGGTATTGCATTGAAGTATGGCACGACCGTAAGTCGGTTGATGAAATTGAATGGCCTTCGTTCTGATCGGCTGCAAATCGGACAAAAAATTAGGACCCGCTAAACCGCACAGGAACGCTTGGCACACTGCAGGTGAGCTAGGTTAGCACTGCTATTCCGCCCGCCCTCAACCTCAACCTCGTTCTCCCCCTGCGGCGCAGCCGCGCCCTACCCCTCCCCCTCCTCCCCGGCTCCGAACCGGAATCCGATGGGGTCGGTCGAGGTGGCTTCGTCGTGTTCCCATTTGGCCAGGCGGTCGAAGAAGGCGGAGATGGTCCGGTCGATGGCGGAGGCGTCCACGTCTTCGATGGACCAATCGCCCAGCGGCTCCACCGTCGGTGCATCTTCCGCAGTCATGCCTTCGCACGCCGGAAGGTGCATCCACGCGGACACCGCTCCGTTCGGGAGCTGCGAGAAGATGAGCGCGCCGTGCTCTTTCATGAGTTGGCGGTCGTTCTGCATCAGCC
>JBIKUM010000029.1:0-14451 GCA_044347585.1 Terrimicrobiaceae bacterium | reverse complement strand
ACATCAAATGGTCGGGACTGCGACTGCTTGCGGACTCGCTGAGGGAACTTTCGGATCGTGGCGTTCGGATTCGTTTGATCACGACTTCCTACATGGGCGCCTCGGATGCCCGCGCCGTTGAATGGATTGCCCGACTTGCCACAGCACAGGTTCGCGTTTCCTACGACACCAAACGCACCCGACTTCACGCAAAAGCTTACCACTTCCACCGCGAGTCGGGATTTTCCACGGCCTATATCGGCTCATCCAATATGTCGGATGCTGCTATGACGGAGGGTCTCGAGTGGAACCTCAAAGTCACAGCGCAGGATCAGCCTCACATCATCGAAAAGTTCCGCGTCGAATTCGAAACTTACTGGAACAGCCGCGAGTTTATTCCTTTTGATCCCGATCGCCCCGAAGTTCTCCGCGAAGCCATCAGCTATGCGAAGCAGAAATCCGATGCCGGTCTCCCGATAGTCTTTTTCGAGATCAAGCCACATGCATTTCAAGAGCGCATTCTTGAGGCGCTTGAGGCCGAGCGCACGGCTGGGTATCGGCGTAATCTCGTAGTCGCCGCGACAGGAACGGGAAAAACCGTCGTCGCCGCGTTCGATTACAAGCGTCAATGTGATCGCCTCGGTCGCAGGCCTCGCCTTCTTTTTACTGCACACCGCGAGGAGATCCTCAAACAAGCACTCCACACCTATCGCACTGTTCTGCGAGACCCGAACTTCGGCGATCTTTTGGTCGGAAACCATGAAGCGGATCGGCATGATCACCTCTTCTGCTCGATCGGCATGCTGGAAAACAGGGAATTGCTCAAACGCCTCGGCAAGAATTTCTACAGCATCATTGTTATCGACGAGGCGCATCACAGCACGGCGCCCACCTACCGAACCCTCACCCAAGAGTTTGAGCCCGACATTCTACTGGGCCTCACGGCTACACCGGAGCGAATGGACGGCAGCAGCGTCGTGGCGGAGTTCCACAATCGCTTCGCTGCTGAGATTCGTCTTCCCGAGGCCCTCGACGAAAAGCTTCTCGTGCCATTTCACTACTTTGTTGTCCAGGATCCGGTGTCGCTGGATGCCGATAGATTCTGGACGCAGGGGCGATTCAACCAAACCGAATTGACCAATGTTTACACTGGGGCTCACGCTCTAGCCGAGCAGCGTCTGCGCGCCATTGTCTCGGCGCTGGAGAGATACCAAAACGACATCCGCAGCGTGCGATGCATCGGATTCTGCGCGAGCGTCGGCCACGCGCAGTTCATGGTTGAGCAATTCAATGCGCAAGGTCTCCCGTCGGCATGTTTCATCGGCGAAACCATCGACCAAGACCGTGCCGAAACATTGAAAAAGTTTCGCCAAGGAGAGCTGAACTTTCTCTTTACGGTCGACGTGCTCAGCGAGGGGGCGGATATCCCTGAGGTAGATACCGTTTTATTCCTCCGGCCCACGGATAGCTTGACGGTTTTTCTCCAGCAACTCGGGCGAGGCTTGCGCCTGCACCCAGGCAAGGAATGCCTCACTGTTCTGGATTTCGTTGGGCATCTCCACAAACGCTATCGTGTCGACCGCAAATTCAAAGCACTCCTCCGCAAGGACCGCTTCAATATCGTTCGCGAAGTCGAGTCTGGTTTTCCACACCTCCCGACCGGTTGCAGCATCCGCTTTGAAAAAGTCGCCCGCGAACATGTGCTTCGGAACATCAAAGCGAATCTCGACAACCTCCGTGCCCAACTCATCGAGCATCTCGAAACCTTCCAATCGGACACGCAGAGTGCCCCAACATTTAAAAACTTTGCCAACCACCACGGCTACGAAGCCCTGGAAATACTTGGCAAAAACAAAACCTGGTCGGAACTGAAGTCTGCCGCCCGCTTGCAAGAGACGCCAACGGATCCCGATCTGGAAAAGCTCCGCGCAGGATTGATCAAACTGGCCGGCATGTCCGGGCGAAGCGGAATCGCCCGCCTGCGCCATGTTCTTTTGCTTCTTCAGGCCAGCAAAATTGAGAAGGCCATCGAAAAAGCCGACTCGAGCGCCATGGCGATCCATTTCCAATTGTGGGGAAAAACCGGTGCCCATCTTGGATTCAGCACCATCAAGGAATCGTTCAGTAAACTTGCCGCCAACCAGACCATCCTGTCCGATTGCATCGAAATTCTAGACCTTGTGGATGATCGCACACGCATCCTGAGCCTGAATGATGCCACGCCTTTCGAAGTCCACGCGAACTACACTAATTCCGACATTCAGTCACTTATGGGCGCCACCTCAATGACCAGTCCAGGGCAACAAGGCGTTGGCGTTTTGCATTTTCCGAACCATCGTGCTTACGCCCTGCTTGTCACATTTCAAAAATCCGAAAACGAATTTTCTCCGAGCACTATGTATGCAGACTACCCAATCAGTTCAGATAGAATTCATTGGGAATCGCAATCCAATACCTCGGAGGCAAGCTCCACAGGACAAAATTTGATTAATCATGCCAACCGGGGTTACAGAATCCTGGTTTTTGCCCGAGAAAAGAAGCGGCAGAACGATTTCACTCTTCCCTTCGCCTACCTCGGCCAAGCCAATTATGTAAGCCACGAAAGCGAACGCCCGATCAAGATGGTCTGGCAGCTCGACCACCCCATGGCAGCCGAAATGTTCGAGAACTGCCGCAAGGGCGGGTGAAATAGATAAAAAAAGTTTATCAATAAATTAGCAAAAAATATCATTTATATGCCTTTACCCGATTACGATGTTGTTATTTGGCACAGAAGCCCATCAAACCCTCCAGATCTCGCTGAGCGTCTACTCGAAAAGGCGAAAATAGCCCCTTATGAGTCGACAGAGTGTGTTGGTTTCTGGGATATTCACTGGGGATTTTCCAATGCTGCGGATGCCATTGAATTTGCGGAGGGGTTGTTGGAGTTTTCTGCACTGGAGGATGTCACGAAGTTGACTGTCCTTGGCGAAAGTATCGGACGAAAGGTTTACAAAGACACGATGGTGCTTTTGAAGAAGTAACAAGCATGCGTGAAAAACCGCGCGGGAAGGTGTCAGCCCCCCGTTTTGTCGCATTTTTGAAATGCCGGATGATAGGGTTTATGAAAAAAGAATTTCAAGTGACGATGGTGCATGACTTCATTCGCGCGGCGGGTTCCTGATAAATGGGTTATCGACTGCCGGAGGTTACTTTTTTTCCCAGCGTTCGAGGGATTCTTCGTGGAGGTGGCGGCGTTTGAAGTGGCGGGAGATGATGCCGTAGCGGGGGCTGAAGAGGTAGGCGAGGAGGAAGAAGATTCCGAGGATGAGGACGATGGCGGGGCCGGAGGGGATGTTTGCCCAGAAGGAGACGAGGAGGCCGGCGACTGCGCCGAATGTTCCGAGGGCGGCACCGCCCCAGAGCATGACATCGAAGGAATCGCTGAGGAGGTAGATGGTGGCGGCGGGGAGGATGAGGAGGCCGAGGGAGAGTAAGACTCCGACTGCCTGAAGGGATGAAACCATTGCCAAGACGATTAATAAAATGAGCATTCCGAGCAGCATTCCGACTGGAACGCCTTGGGTTTTTGCCACGGAGGCTTCGAAAATGGTGAGGAGGAGCGGGCGCTGGAAGGCAACGAGGAGGATCATGGCGACGCAGGTGATGGCGTAACTCGTCCAGAGATCACTGTCGCCGACGCCGAGGATGTTTCCGAACAGGAAATGGTCGAGGCTCACTTTGACTCCGGCGTATTTGATAAGTGCGATGCCGATCGCGAAGGCGACGATGTAGAGAGCGGCGATGGCGGTTTCCTCTTTGACCCTTGAGCTTCGGGAAATGAGGTGTCCACCGAGTGCCACGAAGACGGCTGCGAGGAGGCCGCCGAAAAGGAGGCCGAGCGGGGAGAGACCGATCAGGATTGCGGCCAGCGCGAGGCCGGGGAGGAGGGAGTGGGAGAGGGCGTCCGCCATGAGGGCGAGGCGGCGGATGACGACGAAGGCGCCGAGGAATCCGTTAGTGAAGCCCACGAGCACGCAGGCCAGCAGGGCGCGGCGCATGAAGTCGTATTCGAAGGGTTCGAGAATCCAGTTCATGAGTGGTGGTGATGGGCGTGACCGCTGAAAACATGCACGGCGTAGGCGCGGTCGAGGTTGTCTTTGGTGAACGCCTCGGCGGTGGGACCGCAGGCCACGAGTTCGCCGTTGAGCAGCAGGATGTGGTCGAAGAGGGCTTCCACGCTTTTGAGATCGTGATGCGAAGCCATGATGAGTTTGCCGGCTTCGCGCAGGCGGCGCATGGCTTGGGCAAAGGCCTCCACGGCATTTCGGTCGAGGCCGGTGAATGGCTCGTCGAGCAGGTAGATATCGGCTTTCTGAGCCCATGCCCTGGCCAGAAAGGCGCGTTGTTGCTGCCCTCCGGAGAGGGCGGAAATCTGGCGATCGGCGAGATCCTCCAAATCGCAAATGTGGAGCGCCTCCTCGACGGCGGTCTCATCTTCGGTGCCGAAGCGACGCCATTTCCCTAGAGCGGGGTAGCGTCCCATTTCGACGAGGCCGCGCACCGTGATGGGGAAATCCCAGTCCACCGCCTCGCGCTGGGGCACATAGGCGATCTCGCGACCGGAAGTGCTCTCGAGTTGATGCCCGCGAAATTCAATTCGCCCGGTTTCAAGCGGGAGCAAGCCGGCGATGGCCTTCAAGAGCGTGGTCTTGCCGGCGCCGTTGGGGCCGAGCAGCGCGACACAGGATCCGCAAGACAGCGTGGCGTTGAGGTGGTGAACAGCCGGGATGCGGTTGTAGCTCACGGTCACATCTTCGAGGTGAAGTTTGTGGCTCATGGTTTGGGAATAGTGACCACATCCTCGACAAGTCCGGTTCCCCAGAAGGTGGAATCGGCGAGGGTTTTTCCGGCGATGCGCACTTCGACGCGCAGGGCGCAATTTCCCGCTGCGGGGTCGAAGTTTCCAAAAACGGCGAGGTCTTCCGGTTCTGCTGCGTTCATGGTGAACGATGCCGAAAGCGAGGTCGCTGGGCCTTCGGATTCCACGGAGGGCTGATTGGCAACGCGCACGGTCAAGCGGGCGGAAGCGGATGAGGTGAGCAGCACATCGTAAACGGCCATTTTTTCAGGCTCGATCGGCGCGGAGGCTGGAAGTGGCGCGGATGGAACGGGTCTTGTGAGGAGCCAAACCGGCACGCCAAGAAGCGCGAGACCGGCGGCCACCAAAAACAGACGCAGGAGTGGGAAACCGCGCACGGCCTATTTCAATGCCTCCACGATGGTCGCGACATTGCTTTTCATCATGCCTTCGTAAGTCCCCGCCGGGCCGCTGCCGAGTCCATCCGCGTAGAGCACGCCGCCGGGTTTCGCGCCGGTTTCGTTGGTGATTTGCTCCAGCACTTTCGGATTTTCGATATTCTCGGCGAAGATGGCTTTGACCTTGCGGTCTTTGATTTCTCCGATGAGACGCTTCACTTTTTGAGAGGAGGGCTGGTCGGATGTCGAAATACCCTGCACGGCGAAAATCTCAAAGCCGTTGTCCTTGGCAAAATATCCCAGCGCATCGTGGGAGGTGACGAGCACACGGTTCGCCTTGGGCAGCGCGGCGAGTTGCAAGCGGACCCATTTGGACAGTGCGGCGAGGCGGGTCTGGAGATTTTTGGCATTCGTTTCGTAGGTGGCTTTGCCCTCGGGATCGGCGGCAACGAAAGCGTTGCAGATCTGGGCCGCCACGGCTTGAACATTTGAAATGCTGTGCCACCAATGAGGATCGGTCGAGCCATGGCTGTGTCCATGCGAGTGGTCGTGACCCTCGTGTTCGTCGCAAGCCCCCTCGATCGGCCTAACAACATCCCCGCCGACCACGAGACGAACGCCGGCTTTTTCCAGACTTGGACGCAGCTTGTCGAGGTAGCCTTCGAATCCCAGACCGCTCGCAAGGAGGATTTGGGATTTGGCGATGGTTTTTCGATCCCCCGGCGTGGGTTCGTAAATGTGGGGGTCGACTCCGGCTTTCACGATTTCCGTGACCTCAACGCGCTCAGCACCGATGTCGCGGGCCAGATCGGCCATCACGGTGCTGAGTGAGGCCACGCGGAGTGGTTCGGCCTGTGCAAAGGTCGTCCATGCCAAAAAAACGGTAGCAATCAGCAGTCTGTTCATCATGGACGAAACTGACCCGCCGCTGTCATGCAAGTCAATTGCAAAAAAGGCGCGCATTGGGAGTTTGCAACCTCGGCGGAATCGGATCAGGATGAGCGGCTCAATTTAAAAACTATGGCTGATTATGATTTGATCGTGGTGGGCGGCGGACCTGCAGGTTATGTGGGTGCGATTCGCGCGGGACAACTCGGAAAAAAGGTGGCGGTGGTCGAAATGGACCGCGCCGGCGGCACCTGCCTGAACTGGGGCTGCATTCCCACGAAGTCGCTCCTGAAGAATGCCGAAGTTTATCAGACGATCAAAAACCACGCCGGTGACTTTGGATTGAAAGTCGAAGGACTGTCCTACGAGTGGGACAAAGTGATCGGCCGCAGCCGCAAGGTCGCCGACCGCCTCGCGGGTGGCATCGAAATGCTTCTCAAGAAAAACAAAGTCGATTACATCCGTGGCGAGGCGTCGATTCCGAAGGCCGGAGTCGTGGAGGTCATCGACAAGGATGGCAAAAAAGCCGAGCACAAAGCGGCAAAAATCCTCATCGCCACAGGCGTCGTCACCCGCGAGATGCCAGGCTTCCCGTTCAACGGAAAAAGCGTTATCGGCAGCCGTCAGGCCATGGTTTTGGAAAAGCAGCCGAAGGAAATCATCATCATCGGAGCGGGTGCCATCGGTATCGAGTTCGCGTATTTCTTCAATGCCTTCGGCTCGAAGGTGACCGTTGTGGAAATGATGCCGAATATCCTACCGGTCGAGGACACCGAGGTGAGCCAGACTCTCGAAAAATCCCTCGCCAAGCAGGGCATCAAGCTCCTCACCGGCACGAAGGTCGATAAAGCCGAGACAACGAACAAAGGCGTGCGGCTCACCGTGAGCGGCAAGGCCACGGAAACTCTCGAGGCCGATATCGCTCTGGTCGCGATCGGCGTTTCGCCCCTCATGCCAAAAGGCGTGAAGCTTGAGACCGATGCCAAGGGTTACCTTAAAACCAACGACAGCTATGAAACCAGCGTCAAAGGCATCTACGGCGCGGGCGACATCATCGGGCCACCATGGCTCGCGCATGTGGCCAGCTACGAAGCCGTCCAGTGCGTGGAAGGCATGTTCGCCGGTAAGAGGCCGAAAAAAGTCACCGTGTTCCCAGGTTGCACCTATTGCCAACCACAGGTCGCGAGTGTCGGTCTCACCGAGCGCGCCGCCGTCGAGAAGGGGCTCAAATTCAAGGTCGGCAAATTCCCGTTCATGGCCAGCGGCAAGGCTCTGGCGGTGGGCGAGAGCGAGGGCTTCGTGAAACTCCTCGTCGGCGAGAAGCACGGCGAGATCCTCGGAGCGCACATCATTGGCGCAGACGCCACCGAGATGATCGCCGAGCTCGGTCTCGCGATCAATATGGAGGCGACTTACGAGGAAATCACCGCCACGATCCACGCGCATCCAACGCTGAGCGAAGCGATCCACGAGGCTGCCCATGCCTCGCAGGGCCACGCGATCCATTTTTAAAGTTTAAAGTTTTAAGCAGCCGCGCGGCCGCGCGTTGTGAATGGGAGGGTCGAACTCCGGCTTGACCCAAGACTGAACCGCCTTCGCCATCACAACGCACCGTTCCCATAACGACGCGCCCTCGCATCCATCTTCCGAGAACGCCGCGTTGCGGCTGAAGTTTGGGCCATGCGGGACGACGGCCCTCCCAAATCACGCAGCCGCGCGACAGCGCGTTGTAAATGGGAGGGTCGACCTCCGGCTTGACCTAAGACTGAACCGTCTTCGCCATCACAACGCGCCATTCCCATCACGACGCGCCCTCGCATCCATCTTCCGAGAACGCCGCGTTGCGGCTGGAGTTTGGGCCATGTGGGAAGTTGGCCTGATTCACACAGCCGCGTGTTGCCTCTCGCATTCAAAAGGCTATCGGCCTTTGGGATCAGAGCGCGTTGTCTTTGGAGTAGAGCGAGGTATCGAGCTGCGCGGTCACTTCGGCTGCGGCCATGAGATTCGTGGCCGCGTGCTGATACCGCGCGGCGTGTCCGATCAGGTTCGTTGTAACCGAAAGATCGGCATTCTCAGACATCATTTTGAGACGCGCGGCGACAACCCATGCGTCGAACTCGGCGATTGCTGCGCGCAGCGGGGTGGCATCCACGGAACACGGGCGGCCTGATGAAAAAGAGGCGCCGATTTTTTCGAGGATTTCGGCGAACAGTTCGCGGATTTTTTTCGTGAGTGCGAGACCGTCCTCCGTCTTGCCCGGATCGTATTTCCAAATGCGATTCGCGGTGAAGCGATCCAGATGATCGAGGAGGGTGCAGAGGTTTTGGATTTCAGCTTCGCTGTAGACAGGACGAACGAGATTCGCGAGGCGCAGCTTGATTTCGCTGGGCAACTGGCTCAGGCGCGCGACACCTTGCAGCGACGGCGTGCCTGACACGAGAGCCTCGCGTTGGATGCGCAGCATTTCCTGAAAGCGGTCGCGCATTTCCCGCTGCGGCAAAAGCGGCCAGAGCGAGCGTTGAAAAACGGCGGCAATGACGGTGCCGGTTGAGATGCCGAAGAAAACATTCGCGATGGCTTGGAATGAGACGGGTTCTTGGGCGTTCAGGCCCATAGCGCCAACAAGCCCCATCATCGAAATATTCATCACTGTGGAGACGCCCGCAGTCCGGTAGGCCGTCTGGCCATAAACGAACATCCAAGTAAAAATTAGGATATTCATTACTGCGTAGCTGGACAGGAGTGGCGAGGCCAGTATCAGTCCGAGGCACAGAAACAGAATGCACGGGATGGCCGCCACCACCACATGCCATGCGCGTTGGTCTCCGCGACCCTCGGGGCTGATTGGAAGAAGAAAACAAAACAGCCAAGAGCAAAGCACCATCATACTTCCGCCCGGCGGTTGCACCCAGTTCATGAGCACCATTGCGGCAATCAATGAGATGGTGGAGCGGATGCCGTTCGTGATCCAGAAGGCGGGAGGCATACCCGGAACAAGCCCGCGGAGATCGAGCGCATGGCGCTTTTTTATTTTCACCGGCAACCCGTCCAAAAGATCAAGACCGCGTGCAAGTTCCTGGTGGATTTCCTCCAACGACAAACAGTCGAGGCTGATTCCCAGAATGTCGTCCAACTCGATATCCCGCGAACGAGGATCGCGGCGCAGATCAATGATGGCTTGCTTGAGGGCGTCCATTGCGGCGTTGATAGCCTGCAATCCCTGCCTCAGCTCTGCGCAGTCTTGCTTGGGCGCTCCGAGCAGGGCGAGCTGCGCTTCAATAGCCTCGTGGACTGCGACGAAATGTTGGCCCGCATTTTCGAGGTAGAAGGAATTTTTCCAACCCACTCCGGCGAGTGGCCTGATCGCGCCGTGAATCCGGCTGATGACGGCCAGAAGCTCCACATAGGTTTCGATCCTAGCCCGAAAGTAGCGACTCTCGCGTCCACCGAAGCGGAGGAGCTGCCGGAGTTGATTCAAACGCGCCTCGATGGCCGCGCCATTCGCGGGGGTGCCCGAGCGGGTGTTGGAGAAAAGCTCATGCAGGTCGAGAAATGCGCCACGCAAGCCGGTCAAAAATTCATCGGCTGCATATCTCGGCCAGAGCAGGCTTTGCACAAGCAGCACCGCAAGGACGCCGATGCAGACCTCCTGAATCCTCCAGATCATGAACTCCCATGACATTCCAGGGTCTCCCATTCCGTTGCTGCACACGACAACGGCCGTCATGCCACAAAGCAAAAACGCGTAGGGGTATCGCGCTTGGCCGAACATCGCATTCGTCGCAGCGACGAACAGTCCAAGCAGACTGAGATAGATCAGCGGGTCTTGCTCGAAAGCGGCTGTGAGGAGGTAGCCGACAAGGCCGCCAATAACCGTGCCAACAACTCGAAGAATCGATTTCTCCTCAATCGCCCCGATGTATTGCGCCACCATGAGCACAAAGACGGTGAAAAGCGCCCAGGTGGGCTCATGGCTTTTATTAAAGAGAGCGGCAAAAACCGCGAGTATCCCGGCAATGCCGAATTTCACGCTGAAGCGGAACGAGCCATCGCGCGGCAATGCCACAAGCCAGCTCCAAAACGAGCCGATGGCGGAGGTCGGCTTCAAGACAGGTTCGGCGGTGGCGTTCATCGAAGAGCCACGAGCTTATCCATGCCGCGCAGGCCGACAACGAAAGAAAGAACTTTACCCGCCCCGCGCTCCCGCAATGATTTCCCGCTCATGAGCGAGAAACAACAGACAGCCGTCTCTCCGAGGCGGGAAGAGGATTTTCCGGAATGGTATCAACAGGTCATCCGCGCGGCGGATCTGGCCGAGAACTCCGAGGTGCGCGGTTGCATGGTCATCAAGCCCTGGGGCTACGCTCTTTGGGAGCGCATGCAGGCTGTTCTGGACGGAATGTTCAAGGCAACCGGCCACAAAAACGCCTATTTCCCGCTCTTCATTCCGCTCAGCTACCTTGAGAAGGAAGCCGCCCATGTGGAGGGCTTCGCCAAAGAATGCGCAGTCGTGACGCACCACCGACTTGAGGCCCGCGACGGCAAACTCGTGCCCGCCGGCGAACTCACCGAGCCGCTGGTCGTGCGCCCGACCTCCGAGACTATTATTGGTGCCGCCTACGCCCGCTGGGTGAAATCCTGGCGCGATCTTCCGATTCTTCTCAACCAGTGGGCCAATGTCGTCCGCTGGGAAATGCGTCCCCGCCTCTTTCTTCGCACCGCTGAGTTTCTCTGGCAGGAGGGCCACACCGCGCACGAAACCCGCGCTGAGGCCGAGGAGGAAACCATGAAAATGCTGCGTGTTTACGAGACCTTCGCGCGGGACTTCCTCGCCGTGCCGGTTCTCTGTGGCGAGAAGAGCGAGGGTGAACGCTTCCCCGGCGCCGAGCGCACCTATTGCATCGAGGCGATGGTGCAGGACCGCAAAGCCATCCAGGCAGGAACCTCGCATTTCCTGGGGCAGAATTTCTCCAAAGCCGCCGGCATCCAGTTCCAATCGCGCGAGGGTCAACTCGAGCATGCTTGGACGACGAGCTGGGGCGTGAGCACACGACTCATCGGAACACTTATCATGATGCACTCGGATGACGATGGACTCGTCGTCCCGCCGCGCATTGCCGCCACGCATGTCGTGATTGTGCCGATAACCCCCAAAGAGGACAGCAAAGCTGCGATCCTCGAGGCCGCCGAAAACCTTGCCTCCAGCCTGCGCACGGTGAATTTCCACGGCGCCCCGCTCGGCGTGGAGGTCGATGCCCGCGACCTCGGCGGTGGTGTCAAAAACTGGGAGTGGATCAAAAAAGGCGTGCCAATCCGCATCGAGATCGGCCCGCGCGACCTCGCGCAGGGAACAGCTGCCGTCGCCCGCCGCGACAAGGGGCCTAAGGAGAAGGAATTTCTCGCGCTCGCCGAAATCCCGCAGCGTGCAGCCGCCATGCTGGAGGAAATCCAGAGCACGCTCCTCCAGCGCGCCACGGAATTCCGTGACGCCAACATGGTGCGGATCGACACGAAGGAGGACTTCTACAAATTCTTCACACCACAAAACGCCGCGAAACCCGAAATCCACGGCGGCTTCGCCCTCACACACTGGAACGGCAGCACCAAGGTCGAGGAACAAATCAAAACCGATCTCAAAGTGACCATCCGTTGCATTCTTTTCGACGAGTCGCCCGAGCCCGGCACTTGTCCGTTCAGCGGGGAACCCAGCCGCCAACGCGTGGTTTGGGCGAAGTCGTATTAACAATAATCAATTTCAAAGTATGAAAAAAATTGCTATTTTTGTTTTCGGTATCTGCGTTGTAACAAATTTATTTTCACAAGATAATACAACATCTCTGAATGTTTCTTTAGAAAACAAATTTACACCTAGGGGATTTTTAGGCGTGGATTTTGGAATTAGTCCAGACGAGGCTTTTCAGAGGCTTCTTGCACAAGGATACCAAGAAAATCAAATTAAAAAATTCGATAATCATATAGAAATAAAAGACTTTGTTTTAGATAATTTAAATATTCAAGAATCAGTTTTAAAATTTAATTTTGATAAACAAATGTATTATGGGAAAGCTAAAATAAAAATTGTTTCAAAGAAGACACTCGACGAATCAATCGATGTTTATAATAAATTAAAGCAATCAATAGATCAAAAATATAGAAAAATTACTACAAATAGCTCTCGCTTAAAAGCAAAAGATGGGAAAAATTACTGGAGCGATTCATGGGAGTTTAAAGATAAAAATAATAAATATATTATTGCAGAAATAAAGTTGTGGAAAGATGAAAAATGGGTTAATTATGGCAAGTGGCAGCGCGAAAGTATGATTTACATGGAATATTCATCCAATTTCGCTCCTCTTAATCCCAAGCCAAATCCCGGTTCCCTTAGCGAGGCATTATAATTAAGTATTTTATAAAAATCTTAAAATATAAGGAAACTTTATGCTCTTATGGTTAGAGCCAAGCCCTCTTTCCGCGAGGCGGTGAGGTTTTGGTTGAAGCTCGGGTGCATCGGATTCGGCGGCCCCGCCGGGCAGATTGCGATCATGCACCGCGAACTCGTCGAGCGGCGGCGGTGGATCGCTGAGGCGGATTTCTCGAAGGCGCTGGATTTTTGCATGCTCCTGCCGAGACCCGAGGCGCAACAGCTTGCGACTTGCGCTTGGTTGGCGGTTGCACGGAACAAAGGGCGGCGTGGCAGCGGGAGTGCTGTTCGTGCTGCCGGCGGCGTTTCTTCTCCTCGGCTTGAGCTGGCTCTACATGGCGGGCGGTCAGCTGCCTTGGTTGGCCGATGTTTTCCGGGGTCTCGCTGCTGCGGTGGTCGCGCTCGTTTTTGAGGCTGTCCCGCGATTGGGCCGACGGGCTCTGAAAAATTCCCTGCACTGGGTTTTGGCGGGGGCTGCCTTTTTGGCGATGCAGTTTTTCAACACCCCGTTCGTCGCAATCCTTGCTGTGGCCGCTTTTGCGGGATGGATGTCGAAGCGCTCCCACTCGCCCGCCTCAATCGAAAAACCTTCGGCACTGGCGTGGTGCAGGACTCTGGTGACGGCGGGCATCTGCCTTGTGCTTTGGTGGACGCCGATTCTGAGCGTGGCTTCATGGCTCGGCTGGGAAAGCACGCCCGCACGGATGGGTTTGTTTTTCAGCCAAGCCGCTGTGGTGACATTCGGCGGGGCTTACGCGGTATTGCCGTATGTCGCCCAGCAAGCCGTCGAAACGCATGGATGGTTGACCAGCGCGCAAATGATGTCCGGCCTCGCCCTGGCGGAGACGACGCCCGGGCCGTTGATCATGGTGCTGCAATTCGTCGGCTTCGTGGGCGGTTGGCAAAATCCGGGATCTCTGACACCGGCCGCTGCTGCTGTTCTGTGCGCCGCGCTGACGACATGGGTCACTTTTCTGCCGTCGTTTCTTTTCATCCTGACGGGCGGGCCGCATGTCGAAAAATTCTCGGCCCTGCCATGGCTGTCCGGCGCTCTTTCGGGAATCACCGCAGCAGTGGTCGGCGTGGTGCTCAACCTCGCAGTGGACTTCACCCGCCACGCGCTGTGGCCTTCCGGCGGGGGAATCGATTGGTTTGTCGGCGTGCTGGCCGTCGCGGCGTTTGTCGCCTTGCAACGATTTCCCTCGGGACTTCTGCCGGTGATAGTGTTTTGCGGCTTGGTAGGCTGGATCGGCGGCGTTTTCGGTTTCCTGCCGGTTCAGCAGTGAACCCAGCCGCCAGCGTGTGGTCTGGGCTTAATCGTCAATCTCAGGCTTCGCCTGTGGAGGTGATTTCCTCCGGCGAGGCAGCTTCTGCCGGCGGTTCCGCAGGCGCGGGAGGTTGGATGCGGCATTGTCCGATGTGGATGCCGCCTTTTTCAACCACCATGGCGCGCGAGGTTACCGGACCTTCAAGGCAACCACCGCTCAGGATTTGAATGATGCCGTTGCAGTTGATGGGAGCGCGCAGTGTGCCTTGGATCGTGATGCGGTCGGCCTCGAGCGGCAGGGAGCACTCGATGGTGGCTCTTTTTTCGACCAAAATGGAATCCGCCGTGATCCGCCCGGTGCAGGGTTTTTGCATGTTCAAGCGAACCTCGCCTTCGCAGCGCAGGTGGCCATTGAATACTCCTTCGATGCGCGCCGAGCCGCAGACGATCCAGGGATTTGAAAGCGAGCCCTTGGCGCCAATTTTCAGCAGTCCACGGGTATCAACCGCCCGCGACGAGTGCGCGGTGATATTCACCTCGATCAACTCGATCGGAGCGTAGCAACCGGGACAGATCGTGCTCTGGGCCTTCTGGGACACCTGGTGGGTGCGCCCGCATTTCAGGCAATGAACGGGCTTGCCGGCTTCCAGCTTCTTTC
>JBIKUM010000248.1:0-4579 GCA_044347585.1 Terrimicrobiaceae bacterium | reverse complement strand
GGGCAGCTCCGTGATTCCGGACGAGCGCACTCCCTCGGCGGTTGCCAGGTAGTGGGCCCCGCAGGAGCGGCAGTTTGTGGATATGAGGTGGGGAGGCTCAAGCTGCACGAAACCGCAGACCGGACACCGGAATGGTGACTTCGGCGGTGGGGTTGGCATTTGGCCTTAGGCCGCGTCCTCTGTGATCGAGGGTTTCGGAGCGATGCCGCGGGATGCGTTTTTCGAGGGAGTGACCTCGGAATGCCCGATGAAGGTCGCGCCTTCCTCGATGATGATGCGCATCGCTTTGAGGTCGCCGAGGAGTTCGGCGTTGGACTTGAGTTCGCAGCGCTCTTGAACGGTCACATTGCCGTTCACGGTGCCGTGGATAATGACGGTCTTAGTGCGGACATCGCCTTTGATGACGGCGTTTTTGCCAAGAGTGAGAGTGCCTTCGGAGATAATCTCGCCGTCGAGTTTGCCGTCGAAAATCATTTCGCTATCGAATTTCAAAGTTCCTGTCAGTTCAACATCACTGGTGAGGATGTTTTTGGATGTGGAGGGTTCAGAGACGAGAGAGGTGATGTTGTTGAGGTTCATGTTGCGGGCAGGCTACACACTTTTCCGCGAGGTGGTCAATGTCATGGCGGTTGAAAAACGGGGTTGTTTTTGCCGGGCGGGGGCGAAAGTTGTTTATTGACGCATGGCGCGGCGAACCGATAGTTTGCCCCGCTCGCGCGACTGCGCGATATCGTAAATTAAAAACAAACTTCTTTCATGGAAACAGCGACCCGACTTCAACAACTCACACCATCCCTCACGCTTGCCGTTGACAGCAAGGCCAAGGCCATGAAAGCCGAAGGCATCGAAGTTTACGGTTTCGGCGCCGGCGAGCCGGACATGGACACTCCGGAACATATCAAAGCCGCCGCCATCAAGGCCCTTCAGGATGGTCGCACGAAATACACCCCCAGCTCTGGCATTCCTGAACTCCGCCAGGCGATTTCCCAAAAATTTCTTAAAGACAACGGCCTCGATTACAAGCCCAGCCAGGTCATTTTGAGCTGCGGCGCGAAGCATTCCTGCTTCAACGCCATCGCATCCGTAGTGAATGAAGGCGACGAGGTGATCATTCCGGCACCCTACTGGTTGAGCTACCCGGAAATGGTCCGCATCGTGGGCGGCGAGCCTGTGATTGTTGAAACCAAGCAGGAAAACAATTGGAAAATCACGCCGGAGGACTTCGAAAACGCCATGTCGCCCCGGACGAAGATGATCATCATCAACTCGCCCGGCAACCCGACCGGCTCGATCTACACCCGCGACGAACTGAAGGCCCTCGCCGAGGTCGCCGCCGAGGAGGACATCTACATCCTCTCGGATGAAATCTATGAAAAGCTCACCTACGATGGTGCTGAGCACATCAGCGTCGCCTCGATCTCGCCTGAGGCCTACGACCTCACGATCACGGTCAACGGATTCAGCAAAGCCTACTCGATGACCGGTTGGCGCCTCGGCTACTTGGCCGCTCCGGAGCCTATCGCCCGCGTTATCGATTCCATGCAGAGCCACATGACCTCAAATCCTTGTTCATTCGCTCAATACGGCGCCCTTGCGGCCCTCACCGGCGATCAGCAATGCGTGAGCGACATGCGCGACGAGTTCGACATCCGCCGCCAATACATGTTTGAGCGTCTCACGCAAATCCAAGGCGTCTCGGCAGTCCGCCCGCAGGGTGCTTTCTATGTTTTGGCAAACATCAGCGCCCTCGGCCTGAAATCCCAAAACTTCGCCGACCGCCTCCTCACGAAAGCCAATGTGGCGATCGTTCCCGGCATTGCATTCGGTGATGACCGCACGGTGCGTCTCAGCTACGCAACGAGCTTGGATGTCATCAAATCCGGCCTCGATCGCATCGAGGAATTCTGCAAGACACTCTAAGAAGTCTCCATTCCAACCAAAAACAGGGCGCTACGATTTTCGGGCGCCCTGTTTTTCTTGGGCCTCGAAAAGAGAGCGCCAGTGGTCGAGGCGTTCCTTGATGCGTTTCTCGAGGCCATTTTCCGTAGGAGTGTAAAATCGCCGCCCCTCGGGCAGGTAAGCTTGAGGCACGAAGGAGCCCTCGAAATCGTGACTGTAAAGATAGCCCTTCCCATGCCCGAGCCGCTCCGAGCCTTTGTAATGTCCATCGCGCAAATGCTCCGGCACGGCCAGCGTCCTGCCCTCGCGGACTTCAGCGGAAGCCTTGCCGATCGCCACGGTCGCGCTGTTGCTCTTGGGTGCGGTGGCCAGATACAGTGTGGCATGGGCGAGCAGCAAATTCGCCTCCGGTAGGCCGATGAATTCCACCGCCTGCGCGGCAGCCTGCGCGACCAAAAGCGCGTTGGAATCCGCCAAGCCAATATCCTCGCTGGCACAAATCACCAATCGGCGCGTGATGAACCTGACCTCTTCGCCAGCGTGTAGCATTTTCGCCAACCAATAAATCGCCGCATCCGGATCGCTGCCTCGAATGCTTTTGATAAAAGCGCTGATCGTGTCGTAGTGGTCATCACCCGTGCCGTCATAGACCACGGCTTTTTTTTGAATGCTCTCCTGGGCGGCCTCGAGGTTGATCCGCACCGCACCATCCCCAGCCGCCGTTGTCGTGAGCGCCGCAATTTCGAGGGCGTTCAAACATTTGCGCGCATCTCCATCACTCAACCTTGCCAGAAACGCGGCAGCATCCGGGTCGATTTGAACATGCATCCGCCCCAGCCCGCGCTCGGCATCCGCAAGCGCCCGCTCGATCAAAATCAAAAGATCGCTTTCCGCAAGCGGCCGAAGCTCGAAAATCTGCGAGCGGGAAATCAACGCGCTGTTAATGCTGAAAAACGGGTTCTGCGTCGTCGCGCCAATTAGCCGCACCACGCCGTTCTCGACCTCGGGGAGCAACACATCCTGCTGCGCCTTGTTGAAACGGTGGATCTCATCCACAAACAAAATCGTCCGCCCGCCACGGCTCCGGCGCGCCGCCGCCGCAGCCACGACCCGGCGGATGTCCCCCACATTGCTCTCCACCCCGCTGAGCCGCTCGAAATGCGACGCCGTCGCCCCTGCGATCACCTGCGCCAGCGTGGTTTTTCCTGTGCCTGGCGGACCAAATAGGATCAGCGAGGAAATGCGGTCAGCCTCGATCGCTCGCCGTAAAAGTTTGCCCGGCGCAAGAAGATGTTGCTGCCCACAATATTCGTCGAGTGTTCGCGGGCGCATCCGCGTGGCTAGCGGCGCATCGGAGGGAACCCCGGCGCATTCCTTGGAAAAAAAATCATCCACTTCGCCACCTACATTCCCGTAATCCCAGGGCCTCTCCAATGAAAAATCCCCGCCTTTTCAAAAAACATTGAACATCCCATGCAGGCAGCCTGTCAGAACCGCTCCCCGAATATTATTTGACAACACCCCCCGTTTTGTCACCAATTAGAAAGCTACATCAATGAATCCTCCTCCTACAGAAGCGTCGGACCTTGTAACGAACTCCGTTCTTTACAAGGAATTCCTCGCTGAACGAGACGAAATCCTGCGCCACAAGTGGATCGAAAGCGAAAAAATCGGTCGCGACATCGGCTTTGAAAAAGCCCTGCTCGACTGGATTTTAAAATACCGCTCCGGCTGGCGCAGCAACCGTGCAAAAACCATCAGGGATCAAAATACCGCTCCAGCTTAGCGAACCCACAAGCTGCCCTTTAAGGCGGTCCCGCGAGGCCGCAAAGGAAACATGACAGCCCACTCAAACCCGCCGGATAAAACACCGCAGACAGCCATGGACAGCGAGGCCATCGAAAAGGCCATTCGCCGCATGGCCCACGAGATCGTCGAGCGCCACGAGTCTCCCTCCCGTATCGTCCTCGCAGGCATACCCACGCGCGGCGTGGAAGTCGCCCGCCGCCTGGCCGACCACATCGAGAAAATCGAAGGCGTCCGCCCCTACCTCGGCACGCTGGACATCTCCATGCACCGCGACGACCTCTCTACCCGTGGCAAGGTAACCGCTCTCGAGGTTACCGACCTGCCGGTGGATCTCGACAACCGCCCGCTCGTTCTTGTCGATGATGTTTTCTTCACCGGCCGCACCACGCGGGCGGCACTTGATGCCCTCGCCTCTTTCGGGCGTCCCTCCACCATTCAATTGGCCGTCCTCGTCGACCGCGGTCACCGAGAGCTTCCCATCCGGGCCGATTATGTCGGCAAAAACCTGCCCACCGCGCGCGAGGAAAAAATCCGCGTCCGCTTCGAAAATCTCGACGGCGTGCCCGACTCGGTCGTCGTCATCAAACCATGAGCATCTGGACCCGAAAAGACCTCACCGGACTCGACGACCTCACCGCCGCCGAGATTACATTCCTTCTCGACACCGCCCGCGCCTTCAAAGGCGTCGGCAACCGCAACCTGAAAAAAGTTCCCGCCCTGCGAGGCAAGACCCTCGTGAATTTCTTCGTCGAGCCAAGCACCCGCACACGCACATCGTTCGAGGTCGCCGCCATGCGTCTCAGCGCGGATGTGGTAAATATCTCCGCCACAGCATCCAGCCTCCAGAAAGGCGAAACGCTCAAGGACACTG
>JBIKUM010000414.1:0-15713 GCA_044347585.1 Terrimicrobiaceae bacterium | reverse complement strand
GTGCGACGCTCCCCCTGTCGTCTATCAAACCGGCGGTCTGCGCATCCCCGAAGCGGTGCATCCGCATTACGACCCGTGTCCCTCGGACATCGCACATTGATCTCAAACGTGAAACCAACCTTCGGACATTTCGACGACTGGGCCAGAGAGTATGCGGTCACTGATCCGCACACTCCGCTGCCATGGATCAATTATCTTGGCAATACGCGCCTGACTGCGTTCGTGAGTCAGCAGGCAGGTGGATTGGTCTTTTACAAGGAGCCACAGACGCGACGGATTTCGCGCTACCATTACTTGCCCGCGTCTCAAGATCAGCCCGGCTTTTATCTTTATGTGAAAGACCATGCAACGGGTGCGCTGTGGAATCCACATTTTGGTCCCACCTCAGCCCCACTCGACTCCTACGAGTGCCGCCACGGTCTGGGATACACCCGCTTCATCGCATCGAGAGACGCCATGGAGGTTTCCCTGTGCCTCTTCATTCCACCCGGCGACGACATCATGCTGTGGGATGTGTCGGTGACGAATCGCTCCATGGAGACCAGGAAACTCACCCTTTCAAGCTATCTGGAGTTCGGGCTTCTGGAATTCGCCCGCGAGGCGTTCTGGTGCTATCTCAAAAACCAGATTGGCTTCACCTACGATGCCACCGAAAACTGGATTCAATACGATTACCATGTTTTCCAAGCGCCATTCACTCCAGCAATTTTCTTCTCCTGCACTCGACGGGTGGACGGCTTCGACACCTCACGCGCTGCCTTCTGCGGTCGGGGCGGATCGCTGGAGCGCCCGAAGGCGTTGCTGGGTGACGGATTTTCCGGCTCGCAAATTCCTGCTGGTGGTCACGGTTGCGGGGCGATGGGAGTGGATTTGGTTCTTGCTCCGGGTGTCACGGAACGCTTCGCCTATATGCTTGGGGTGGCCGATGACTGGCGGCAGGCGGCGGATTTAAAAAGGAAATTTTCCTTGGTCTCCGCC
This sequence comes from Terrimicrobiaceae bacterium, assembly GCA_044347585.1. Lineage (GTDB taxonomy): Bacteria > Verrucomicrobiota > Verrucomicrobiia > Chthoniobacterales > Terrimicrobiaceae > UBA967. The sequence continues at coordinate 14,735 of JBIKUM010000414.1, read as the reverse complement.
GTTGATTCGGCATTCGCCTCACTCCAGCAAAAGTGGGAACGGAAGACATCGCTTTTTCAGGCGGAGACGGGCGACGCTGATGTTGACCGCTTCGTCAATATTTGGAACCCGCTCAACTGCCAGGTAACGCTCGAGCGCACGCGCGACATCTCTACCGATCACATGGGCTTGGACGGCATGCGCTATCGCGACACGATGCAAGATGCGCTGGCTATGGCAAACATCGACCCCGAGTTCGCCAAGGAACGCATCCGGTTGATCTTCGCAGCGCAGGGCAGTGACGGGAGCGGTTGTTTTTCGTTCTACCCATACGCACCGAAGCAACACATCAACCAAGAACCGCGCCGCAGCGACAACACGGTTTGGCCGATTATGACGGTGGCGAACCTCGTCAACGAGACGGGCGACCTCTCCTTTTTCGAAGAGCAGATTTCTTTCCGCGACGGCGGGGAGGCGAGCGTTTACGAGCACATCCTTCTTGGCCTCGAATATATCTACGAGCGCCGTGGCCCACATGGCCTCCCGCTGCTGGCCCATGCCGATTGGAACGATGGACTGGCCGTTTTCCACGATGAGAATGCCGAGAGCGTCATGCTCGGAATGCAGCTTGTCCATGCAGCAAAGCTTTTCCGCGCATTTGCTACACGTCTCGACAGGGCGAAGGATGTGGCCTGGTGCGATGCGGTCATAGCTGAACTCGATGAGCGCCTCAATGCCGAGCCTGTTTGGGACGGGGAATGGTATTGCCGACTCCTACTTTCCAACGGTATGCGGATCGGCAGCAAGACCCGACCGCAGGGAAAAATCTATCTGGAGCCGCAGGTCTGGTCTGTCATCTCCGGCGTCGGCCACGACGGACGCGGTCAAATGGCAATGGATGCTGTATACGAGCACCTGAACACACGACGTGGCTTGATGATTCATACCCCACCTTACACCGGCATTCCCAATCCCGAAGATCCGCTCACAAGCAATGTTCCCGGCACCGGGGAGAACGGCAGCATTTTCTGCCATGCCATGACATGGGCCATCATTGCCGAGTGCCTGCTGGGAAATGGGGGCCGCGCCTTTGAGTATTACCGTAAAATCCTGCCGTCCATTGCAGCAGATGAGGAGGGGCATGAGCACTGGGGACGCGAGCCGTATGTGTTTGCCTCGTCAGTAATCGGGCCCGCCCAAGCCGCAGATTTCGGCAAAGGCGGCATCAGTTGGCTCACCGGAACGGCCAGTTGGGCCTACATAGCCGCCACTCAATATCTACTGGGGGTCCGACCCACATTCGATGGGTTGGAGGTTAAGCCCTGCCTTCCCTCGCATTGGGCGGGGGTGAAAGTCAGTCGTCGCTTCCGGGGAGAGATTCACGAAATCGAAATCAACAACCTAACGGGCCACATCAGGATCGATAAACTCCCCAATTCTTAATATCATGCAAACACCCCATCCAAAGTTCACCCTCATTTGGGAATACGCTCAGCCCTGGCTACCTCAGGTTGAGTCGGCTTTTCAGCCGGGCCGGGTCGCAATCGGACTCGAGGATGATGTTCTCGTGATCCGGGCAGGCCTCCACGACACCCATGTCATGAGGAATGAGTATTCATTCAACTTCCCCGCCTTCACCGAGTGCGACGCGTTCGAGATGTTTCTCGGACCGACAGACGCCGAAGCCTACTACGAACTCCATGTGACGCCTTCCAACAGCGTGCTCCAGCTGTTCTTTGATGGCACCGGGGAAAAGAAAAATCTGGAAGACCGGATGGTGGCTGAGCCGCTTTTCACGAGCGAGACGGCTATTACCACCGATGGATGGAGCGTGTCCGCAAGGATTCCATTATCCCGCCTCTTCCCTGGCTCCCATCCCGAGTGGCTTCTCTCCTTCGGCCGCTACGACTACACGCCAAGAGAACCCAAGCCGGTGATCTCATCCACTTCGCCACACACCATCTGCAACTTCCACCGCAAGCAGGAATGGAGGGCCGTTGCTCTCCAAAGCTTGAAGTAAAATTTTATGCAACTCGCTCTTTCACACCTCGGCTACAGGCCGAACTCACCAAAATTTGTCACTCTCTGCCCCGGCACGGAACACTCGCATCTGCCGGAGCGTATTCCATTTTACCTCCGCCAGAATTGCTTTCGCATGCCGCGCGAACGCGTCGAGACGGAGGGTTTTTCCAAGCGCTTCCCTTGCCCGTTCGACCTGCTCCAAGGAAAGCTCATCCCAGAGCCGGATTCGTTTTTTTACAAGGGCGAACTGGTCAAAGTGGAATCACGCTGGGGCACATTTTGGCAGGCGGACTTTAGCGATTACACGACGCCCGGCAGCTACCAGATCGAGACCGACTACCAGATCTCCGCGCCGTTTATGATCGCGGACTGGGTCTATGACCGCCTCACTCGGGGATTCCTCACCTTCCTCAACGGCCAGCGCTGTGGCTGCGAGATTCCTGGAGTTCATCCCGCCTGCCACCTCGACGACGGCAAGCTCGACACTGATGGGAGTTACTGGCCAGCGACCGGCGGATGGCATGATGCGGGCGATTTCCGAAAATGGCTCGCCCTCACCCAAGGCAATCTCGAGGCGCTCGTGCTCGTCGCGGAAAAAGGCCATCCCGGCTTCCGCGAGGCGGCCCGCGACGAGATTCGCTGGGGCAACCGGCTATACCACCAGATGATCACTTCGGAGGGGCAGGTCTATGAGGATGTCGCCGGAGGAGCGGCACCGCCTGAACTCAACCGCGTTTACGAAAAGCACTGGTGGTTTGAAAACCATCCCGGCTGCTACGGCAGCGCCAGTGACAATCGGTGGACCGATAACCGCCTCCACTCGGGAGACGAGCGCATGGTTCGCACGACCTACAATCCTCAGATCCAATTCACTGCCGTCCCATAAGAAGGCAAAAAACGAGTGTCTGGCTTGGATTGTCTTGATTTCAAGCGGGTCTGTGGGCCTCGATTTTTTGAAGTGGTTTAAGAATTTCAACACGTGCCTCCTTGTGATCTCATAATGTTGCGGCGGTGCTGTCCCATGGGATTTCAGCCGAAACTGGGAAAATAAGCCTGCTCCGGTCTTGCAAGTGCCCGGAAACTCCCGCCTCCTGTCCCACAGGATCGCAAAAGAGCGAGCAGGTCGATTTTTTGCCACAATGCGGCTCGGATCAAGGTGAAGAGCCGGGTGAAACTACTCTCCCACGAGGAAAGAAAAGCCTGATAGCGTAGAAGGAGGTAGCACAGGAGTGCCGTCCAGATTTGCCAGCGCACGGCATTAGCGCTGTGCCCGAGGAAATCGGCCAGTTTCAAGGTCTGTTTGATTTGCTTGAAGAAGACTTCAATCGTCCATCGGCTTCGGTAGAGGTCGGCCACGCTCTGCGGACTCCAGTCCATATTGTTGGTGAGAAATTCCATCTCGCGCTCCTTGCCGTCCACCTCCACCAGTGCACGCACCCGGCGCATGCGCTGCGGATAATTTGAATAACTGAGTTTGATGGCCAAGACGACTTCCTCGTCGGCCAGGATTTTGGGATTCTTGTTTTTGTGCCTCTTGAGCACCTTGAATTTGTGGTTCTCTTTGGTGCGCGTAACCCAGAAAACACCTCGCTGGAGAAGATCAAAGAGATGAGGGAAATCCACGTAGGTGGTGAATCCTCAGTCCTCGCCGCCGAAACTCGAGTTCTGGACGATGGAATGGAAAGTTTCCTCGGCGGCTTGGATATGCTTGAGCAAGTGGCTTTCGGCTGAGGGCAGGTCTTCCTTGATGATAGCATCGAGGATGGTCAAATGCTGCTTCAATCCGAATATGCTGCGTTTTTGGAGAAATGAGGGGACTGCCAATTGGAATTCGATGATGAGGTAAATAAACGCGGATCGCTCGACGAGCAGGCGGTTGCCTGAGGCTTCGATCAGGAATCGATGAAACCGGAGGTCGATGGCGATGATCTCGCGGGTCGAAGGGTTGCGACTGGTCACGATGTGCTGTGTCTTGGCCCGAATCTCCCGGATTTCCAGGCAACGATCTTGAGGGAGTCCATCCGCCATTAGCTTTCTCAGGCAGAACAACTCAATGATCTCACGGAATTCGCGCAGTTCACGGATTTTATCGTCTTCGAATGCTGTGACCTCCCATTGACGGGTCTTGTTTTTTGAGAAAATCCCCAAGGGAGCCAATTCGAGCATGGCTTCGCGCACCGAGATGTTCGCCACTCCAAGATTTTTCGAAATGGCCAATTCCGAGATTTGCTGGCCGGGTCTGAGTTTGCCTGTGCCGAGTTCTGTCAGGAGGTGTTCTTTGACCTTCTGGCGTTTGGAGACTGGTGCTTCCTTTGAATGTGGAAGGGCGGATGCGGGGATGCGTTTCAACAACACCCATTGGCGCTCTTCCCGCCTCACCAACCCCCGCGCCTCGAGCGTGGAGAGGAGTCCCCGGATCACTGTGCGAGTGACTTTGGCGCCCTCCGACAATTCCCGTTCTGGCGGCAAGCGATCGCCAGGCTGGAATTTTTTCAAGACTCCGGCCAATGCTTGGAGAGCTTTTTTTTGGAGTGGAGACATCCCGCACACCTTGAAAAAAAGGCTGCAGTGCGGCAAATCAAAAACCCCCGGCAGGATTCAAGCCGGGCCATTATACATATTGACCCGTATGTGATTTTGTGTAGTCTACATGTCAGTGCTTCCAAAGCTTAAAAACCTCCAGTCCGTTCTTTCGCGTGTGGCTCCAAACGCGAGAGTGATGACTTCGCAAGCCCAGCTCGCGGGCTATGCCTCGGATGGGCTCGGATACAAGACCTTTCTTCCCGATGCTGTGGTGATTCCTGCAAATGCAGAGGAATTGGCGCGGGTGGTTTCTTCATTAAAAGGAGTGCCGATTTGTCTGCGAGGAGCGGGGACTTCCTTGTCGGGAGGTCCAGTTGCAGCACAGGGCGGCGTGGTTATTCACACCTCGCGGCTTCGGGCGATCCGGAAAATTTGTGTGGAGGGTTTATGGTGCGAGGTCGAATGCGGAGTGAATTTAAATCAACTCGACCAGGCGCTCGCGCCTCTTGGCCTGTGTTATCCGCCAGATCCATCGAGCGGTCCGGTCTGCACGATCGGAGGCAATGTGGCGTCCAACGCGGGTGGGGCCCACTGTTTCCGCTACGGGGTAACTGGAAATTATGTGCTCGGCGTCGAGGTGGTTTTGTTGGATGGCTCTGTGCACCGATTCGGAGGGCCGGCTGGGGGAAGGGGGCCATGGCAGGAGGACTGGAAGCGGCTGATGATCGGCTCTGAGGGGACGCTGGGTGCGTTCACCCGGTTTTGGTTGAGGCTGACGCCGCGCGCCGAAAAGGCTTGGACGTTTCGCGCCACATATGCCGATTTGGCGTCCACGGAGCGCGCGATCCACGGCCTGGTGAGGCACTCGGCCTTTCCCGTTGCCATTGAGCTTATGGACCCGCGTGCGGTGGCTTTGGTGGAAAGCAGTTCCATGGCCATGGGCTTGCCAAAGGATCATTTCATGATCGTGACCGAGATCGATGGTCCTGCGGACTTGGTGGATCGTCGCGCTGCATCGGTGGCCGAGGTCCTGCGCGCAGCGGGATCCCAAGACGTGAAATTCGGCGATAGCCTGGAGGAAAGAAAAAATCTTTTTCAGGCGAGGAAAGCCATCGGCGGGTTGCTTGGGCAGGTGAGCCCGGATTTTTTGGTCCAGGACGCAGTCATACCCAAGCGGGCGTTGGCGGAACTTCTCCAATTGATCTACGACGAAGCCGACAGGGCGCAACTTGCAGCAGTGACCGTGATGCATGCCGGAGATGGAAACCTGCATCCGAATTTTCTCTTCGATTCCACCAAGGCCGAGGAGTTGGAAAAAGTTGAAGCTATCAGCAAGCGGCTCATGGAGCGGGTCGTCGCGGTGGGTGGGACGCTCTCCGGTGAGCACGGCATCGGCAATGACAAGTCCGAGTATATGGGAATGGTCTTCGGACCCGACTCGCTTCGTCTGCAACTGGCCGTTCCACAAGTTTTCAATCCGTGTCATGAATTCAACCCCTTGAAAGTTTTCCCGGAAAGGCGGTTTGCGGCATGAAGGCTCTTCGAGAAGAGAGGCTTTTTGAGCCGTTCATCGATCCAACCGATGGCGTGCTCTGCCTCCCGGCCGCGAGCAGTGCGGCGGAGATTAATATACTCACCTCTCCTCACGGCCTGCGGTTTCCGTTGGTGTTGGATGAAAGCGATGCTCTCTGTGACCAGGTCGCGGCCAGCCCTTTTGCTCCCGCCTCCTCCCGCTTTGGTCCCTACTGCGATAACATCACCGGCTTGAACTGGGAATTGCCAGACGGACGCCGGGTGAGGGTTGGCGAACGCGTCGTCAAATCGACCACCGGTTACGACTTGCTCCGTTTCCTGCTCGGAACAAATGGTCGTTACGGGCGTCCTGTGGATTATGTCTTAAGGTTGCGCCCGGAATGCGATGTGGCCCGCTCATTAAGCCTGCGGGGCGATTTGGTTTCAATCCGCCAGATGGTAACCGAGATTTTAAAATCGTCCTGGATCCATTGGATCGACTCGTTGGATTTTATTTCAGACAACGGACAATTTCGACTGCTTCGCATTGCGGTCAATTGCCCGACCGCAGAGTGGGACATCTACATGGACTTTCTTTCCAAGATGGCCGAAAGGAACGGACTTTTATTGGATGAATCACCGGGGCTGCCGTTCGATGGCCGCCCGGATTTTGTGATCAAAACCTCTCCGGAGTTTGTTATCGAAAGCGCACTGCGTCTGTCCGGGCACTCTGGAGCAAAGTGTGTGGCTCTCTGCTACTGCGGGGTGGTGCATGTTTTCCTGGAGGACTCGAGTCCAGAGGCGATCCTTGCGATCACTCGCCCGCTGGAGAAGGAGTTGCATGCCATTGGTGGTGATTGGAGCAGTCGTCATGTGAGGGAGTCCCTGCCCGTCGCGCCCGAGGCGGATTGGATTTCAACATTGCGCAAAGAATGGGGGTTGCCATGAAACCGACGCCTGCGCTTTCTGAGATCGACCCGCTTTCCATGTGTGTGCACTGCGGTTTCTGCATCGAAGTCTGCCCGACTTACCAACTCACCGGGGATGAGAACAACTCGCCGCGCGGGCGTCTCCGGATCTGGAGGGAAGAGGCTGCTGGCAGGTTGGCTGCCGAGCCTTCGACCGATTTTTACACCTCGGAATGCGTGGGCTGCCTCGCTTGCGAAACCGCGTGTCCGGCAGGAGTCCCGTATGGCGAAATTTTTGAAAAAACCCGCCATCAGCATGTGGCGACCGGGCGCTTCCAACCCAAGCTGGAACTGCGGGCCGCAGCGCTGGCGGTCGGGCATCCCTCGCTTTTCAATCTCGCGCTGGCCCCGGCGAGAGCACTCAGAAAAATGGGGCTTCTCCCGCATCCGCTGGTTTTTCCGGGACGCCCTGCGGTGCTCGAATCCACCGCCTCCTACACGCGCCGTCTGATGGCGATCCGAAAACCCGACGGCCCGCGGGTCGCCCTGCTCACTGGCTGCCTGATGGAGGCAATGTTTCGCGAGATTAATTTTGCAACCGTTCGCGTGCTCATCGAGAACAACATTCAAGTGGTCATTCCCGAGGAGCAGGGCTGTTGCGGGGCCTTTCAAGAACACACCGGACTCGATGGTGTTGAGGAACTCCGGGCGAGGAACCGGAAGGCCTTCGATGGACAGGATGTCGAGTGCGTGGTCAGCAATTCCGCCGGCTGTGGCTTTGCTCTCGGAAAATCGTTGGACGGAAATCCTCCGGTGCGCGATGTGCTCGGATTTCTGGGAGATTTAGGAATCAAGCCCCGCCCTCCTGTCGAGGGGAATGCCCGCGTGTATGTCGATCTGCCCTGCCACCTGGTTCACGGGCAAAAAGTTGATGGTATCCCGAAGGCTGTGCTTGATGCCACGGGTCACGAATGGCAATTCGCCCCGTGCGCCAAGGACTGTTGCGGGTCGGGCGGGATTTACAACATCCAGAAACCAGAAAACGCGCGCGAAATTCTCACCCGCAAATCCGCCTTCCTCAACGAGGCCGAAGGCGATCCCGTCATCCTCGCCACGTCGAACCATGTCTGCATGATGCAATGGAACTCCGCACGCAGCCTGGTGAAGCGCCCCTTCCAAGTCCGGCATGTGATTCAGTTGCTGGATCCCGAATCCCCCCACTTGTCATAAAAACAACCCTGCAAACCAAACCCCATGAAAACAGTTCCCATCGAGAAATTGAATCCCGAAAGCTTCCAGGAGTTCGGTGGCTTTCGCGACATGCTGAAACCCGCATCTGAAATGCTCGGAGCGCCGCCGATCGAATTCTTTCCCGACATGATCCAGCAGGCACTTGGCAATTGCCAGGCCGTTTCCTACTCGAATTGCCGCATTGGGCCGCGCGAATCTGTGATCAATGTGGCGGAATGCCATTCATCCACTGCGGAGATGCTCATGCCTCTCGATGCAGATGTCCTGATGTTTTTTGCCCCGGCCTGTCCCCCGGAAGCGCGTTTTCCCGCTGACAAAGTCCGTGTGTTTCTCGTTCCGAAGGGCTTCCTGGTCGTTATCAATCAAGGCATCTGGCACCACGGGCCGTTCTGTCTCGGAAACGAACCAGCAAACGTCTTGGTCGCACTGCCGGAACGAACCTATGCCAAGGACACACGGACCGTTGTCTTGGAGGCCAGCGAACATCTTCTGATTGCCTGAGGATTCCCAGTCCAATGAACTCGATTGATACCCGCATAACCTTTCCCATCATCGACGCCCACATCCACCTCTGGGATCTCACCAAGCTGGATTACCCTTGGCTTGCGAACGTCCCGAGCATCAACCGGAACTTCTTGCTCTCCGACTATGATGCTGCGTGCGCCAGCCAACCGGTCCAGGCCATGGTTTTTGTCCAGTGCGAGTGCCTGTCCGCGCAGCACCTCGCCGAGTTGGCGTGGGTGCAGTCGCTGGCGGATTCGGAACCCCGACTCAAGGCGATCATTCCATGGGCGCCGCTCGAGGATGGCGATGCTGTCGAGGAGGAGCTTTTCAAAATTGCCGAAGATCCGCGTGTGAAAGGTGTGCGACGCATCATCGAGTTTGAGGAGGATGTTGATTTTTGCGTGCGGCCAGGATTTATTCGGGGTGTCCAGTTGCTTGGCAAGGCCGGGCTGCACTGCGAGCTGACGGTTGCACCGGCCCATTTTTCGAATGTGCTCCGCTTAATCGATCAATGCCCTGACACCCGATTTATCCTCGATCACATCGGCAGCCCGCCGATTGCTAAAGGACTCCTCGAACCCTGGAAATCGTCCATCCACAACTTTGCAGCTTCGGGGCCGCACTTTTGCAAATTCTCCAACCTCGTATGCAATGCCAACCTGGAGACTTGGACTATCAATGACCTCCGGCCTTTTGCGGAAACGGTTTTTGAAGCCTTCGGGCCGGACCGGCTGATCTGGGGCAGCGACTGGCCACATGCCCTCAGGGCCTCGGAATTCACCCGTTGGCTGGAAACCGCAGATCTTCTCACCGCTGAATTTTCTGAAGCCGAACGCAAGCAAATCTTCCACGACAACGCTGCCCGTTTTTATCGCCTGTAAATCCACAATCCAAAAACCAAGAACCAAAAATGCACACACCGATCCCATCCCACAAGCCGGTCGCTGACCGCTTTTCAAACAAAGTCGCCATCGTCACCGGGGGTTCCTCCGGCCTCGGGCGAGCCATCGTTGAAGAATTCTGCAAGGAAGGGGGCAAGGTCCTCTTTACCGGCATCAGCGCAGCCGGAGAAAAATCGCAGGAAGAATTCCAAGCGGCCGGATACTCAACGACCTTTCTCCGTGGAGACATGGCGAATGAGGAATTTTGTGCGGAGGTCGTCGCAAAAACTGCCGCGACCTACGGGGCAGTGAATTATCTGGTCAACAACGCCTTTGCGTTCACAGCCAAGGCGCTCGACGCGACCACAAATGACTGGATGCGCAGCTTCACAGCTGGACCTCTCGCCTATGCTCGCATGGTGCAAAATGTGGTTCCGGCCATGCAAAAAGCGGGGGGCGGTTCGATCGTGAACATGTCGAGCATCTCTGGTCATATCGCCCAGAAGGATCGCTGGACCTACAATGCCGCCAAAGGTGCCGTCAACCAACTCACGAAATGCCAGGCGCTCGACCTCGCTTCATTCAACATCCGCGTTAACAATGTCGATCCTGGCTGGATCTGGTCGAACGAAACCGACAAGGCCGCCAACATGGATGGAGGCGGACGCGCCAAGTGGGATCCGATCTGGGGCAAATACCACATGCTCCGCCGCATGGGGCAGGCCATCGAGGTCGCCCGTCCGACGCTTTTCCTGCTCAGCGACGACGCCTCGTTCATCACCGGCACCACCCTCATGGTTGACGGCGGCTATTGCTCGATGGGCCCCGAAGGCCTCGGCGAAACCGCCGTCATCGCGGGATCGGATTAGCAAAGGCGGATCGTTTCCATTCACCACGAAGGACACGAAAACGATGAAGCGCGAGTGAAAGAACCGGCAACAAAATGCAGCTGAAAACAGACCCACCCGCGAGGTCTGGGCGTTTGATTTCGATCCGGTTGATTCCTCGATCTCCAATAAGCGCACCGTGGTGCGTGTGCCCGAAGAGCTCGGCTTGCCCGATGGAATGGCCCTCGGCGCGGATGGGACGCTCTGGGTCGCTCATTGGGGGCCTGGGTGCGTGTGCCAGTGGGACCTGGAAACCGGAGCGCTCCTCCACCGCATCGACACCGACTGCCCGCACACGACCTCCTGTTGTTTCGGTGCCGGTGGAGAAATCTACATCACGACATCAAGGCTCGGCCTCGACGAAACCGCACTCGCAGCCCATCCGCGCTCGGGCGGCCTATTCCGACACACCACGTTTTCCAACCAGCCATAACAACCAAAAAAATTACCTTGTTTGACTTAAAAAATAAAAAAGCTCTCGTCACTGGCGCAGCTTCCGGCATCGGTGCAGCTATCGTGGAAGCTTTTGCCCGCTCAGGCGCATCAGTCTGGATTGCCGACCGCGATGAGGAAAACGGCCAAAAATTAGCCAAGTCCATCGGTGGGACATTTCTGTCGCTGGATGTGGCGAGCGAAGCGGATTTCCTTCGTGCCGCAGAGTCGGTCGGCACTCTGGATGTTCTAGCCAACATTGCGGGTATTGGCCATGTAGGCACTTTGCTGAACACTGCAGCGGCAGATCTGGACAGGGTTTTTGAGGTGAATGTGCGTGGTGTTTTCAACGGCTGTAAAGCATTTGTGCCTGCCATGCTGGAACGCGGATCAGGAAGCGTCATCAACATGGCGTCCGTCGGCGGCGTCATCGCTGTGCGCGAGCGCCTTGCTTACACGACTTCAAAATTTGCTGTGGTCGGATTGACCAAGGCGCTTGCCCTAGATCACTCGCATTCAGGAGTGCGCTTCAATTGTATTTGCCCGGGCCGTGTCGAGACTCCGTTTGGACGAAAGCGCGATGGTCACGGGCAGCACCATGATACTGGATGGAGGCTGGAGCATCGGAAAATAACTCATGAGCGCTCTGCGTTATCAGTATAAATATTCATCCAGTCTCTTTTCACACGTTTAAAAAATCCACTTATGAACATCACAAAACAACCAACCAACCCTGTTGCCATCATCACCGGAGGCGCCGACGGACTCGGCTTTGCCATCGCCGAACGCCTCGTCCGCAAGGGCGCGCGGGTCGCGCTTTTTGACTTCAACGAAGAAGCCTTGCAGAAAGCGCAGCGCGAACTGCGTGAACCAACCTTCGTGGCGAAGGTGGATGTAGCTGACCGCACCGCTGTGGGTCTGGCCGTGGAGGCCGTAGCCGAGGCGTTTGGACGAATCGACATTCTCATCAACTGCGCGGGCATCACCGGACGCACGAATATCAAGAGCCATGAGGTGGATCTTGAGGATTTCAATCGTGTCATGCGGGTGAATGTGAACGGTTGTCTGAATACGTTTCAAGCCGTTGTCCCTCACATGCTGCGCCAGGAATACGGGCGAGTGCTGCACTTCGCCTCGATCTCCGGCAAGGAGGGAAATGCAGGAATGCTTGCCTACTCGACCTCGAAGGCGGCTGTGATCGGGATGACCAAAGTGCAAGGTAAGGAATACGCGGGCACCGGACTAACTGTGAACGCCATCGCCCCCGCCGTTATTTTCACCGATATGGTTGCCAAAATGCCGCCCGAGCAAGTGAAATACATGACTGATAAAATTCCTATGTCGCGCTGCGGAACCAAAGACGAGGTCGCCGCACTCTGCGAATTTATTGTCTCATCCGAGGCCTCCTTCACCACAGGATTCACTTTTGACCTCTCCGGAGGCCGCGCTACCTACTGATTTTTACAAACCATGAACATCATACGATACCAAGACCCGCAGGGAGCCATTCATTTTGGCTCACAAAAATCCGACAAGTCCGCCGTGCGCTGCACGGGTGACCTCTATGCCGGACTTCACGAAACCAGTGAGTCGGCGCAAATCGCCAAGCTGCTCGCGCCATTCGAGCCCACTCAGATTCTCTGCATCGGGCTCAATTACCGCCACCATGCTGAAGAATCCGGTATGAAAGCTCCGGAGCGCCCGGTCCTTTTCACAAAAGGAATCAACACCGTGCAGAATCCCGGCGAACCGATCGAAATCCCCGTGCGCGCCGCCAGCCAGGAAGTCGACTACGAGTGCGAACTCGCCGTCGTCATCGGCAAGCCCTGCAAAAATGTAAGCGCTGCCGATGCCCTCTCCTATGTGCTCGGCTACACTTGCGCGAATGATGTCTCCGCCCGTGACTGGCAACTCAAGTGGGGTGGAGGCCAGTGGTGCAAGGGCAAGACCTTCGATACCTTCTCCCCGCTCGGTCCCTGCCTCGTTACCACCGACGAAATCACCGACCCCCAAACGCTCGGCATCCGCACCATCCTCAACGGCGAAACCGTGCAGGACTGGAACACTAACGACATGATTTTCAGCGTGGCGCAGATCATCGAGTTCCTCAGCACCAGCAACACCCTGCCACCCGGAACGGTCATCCTCACCGGCACCCCGCACGGCGTGGGCATGGCCTCCAAGCCCCCTCGGTGGCTCAAGGCGGGCGACGAAGTCACCATCGAAATCGACCGCATCGGCAAGCTGACAAATCCGGTTGCTCTGGAATCCTAATCGACCAAGCGACGGGAGCACACTCCATGCTGATCGGCACACAATAATACCGCCCGCCCAACCAGGAACCTAAAGAGCGGGAGGAGGATTTCCGCGAGATTGCCGGCCTCGGATTTTCGCTGGTCCGCTGCTGGATCTACTGGCGGGTCGTGGAGCCAGTGTCACCAAACTGCAACGGATGGCAAAAAATCGCCGCAACAGGAGTCGCGTGTTTCCTGATAAATCGCAGGTGCCGATGCTGCCTAACTTTTGCTTTGATGGATTGCGACGCTGTTTGGCAGAGCATTGAGAGCGTCTGCTGGTAATCGGTCGACTACCCAGTGGTTGATGTCATCCCATCTTGAAAAGCGCACGGTTCCGGGGGCCTGCCATTTGCTTTGGTCGGCGAGAATGATGCGGCTCTTGGCGCGGGCGATGATCGATTTTTTGATCTCGGTTTCGGTGAACTCCGTGGTCCAACAGCCTTCGGGATTCAGGCCGGTGGCGCCGATGAGGGCGAAGTCGAATTTAAGATTTGCGAATGCGTTGAGGGCAGGTCCTCCGACAAGGGCTCCGCTGACTTTGCGCAATTCTCCGCCGATGCAGATAATCCCCGCCTCGGCATGGGAGCAGGCAGCAACCAAGGCAACGGAGTGCGTGATCAAGCGGATGTCCGCGCGGCGCATGAGCAACTTCCCCGCTTCCAGACACGTGGAGCCGGCATCAACAAAAACGCTGGAGCCAGCAGGGATGAGTTCGTTGACTTTTATTGCGATGGATTTCTTTTCGGCATTGAAGCGTTGCTGGCGTTCATCAAAGGAAATTTCTGTGCGGGCATACAGGGGATCGAGGACGCCGCCGTGCACACGAATCAAATCCCCCGATTGCTCAAGTTCGCTCAAATCTCGGCGAAGGGTGGCGGGTGACACGCGAATTCTTTTTTGAAGTTCCGCAAAGCTCAGGCGCTGCTTTTCACGGACGATTTTGCGAATCGAGTTATGTCTTTCTTGGGCGAACATTATCTTTTTTTAGGAGTTTGATCGTTGGGTTCGTCTTCCTCGTCTCGATGCTCGGGTCCGATGGATAGATCAGGGCCAGCGAGGTTTTGAGAATCAACCCTTGAGGTCGCGCGTTCCGAGTTCGTCAGCGAGGGCGAGGCAGTCTTTGATAGGCAGGATGCCGTCCGAGGTTCCAGCACCGAAGAGGCAGGAAGCAGCGGTTGCAACTCCGTAGCGAAGGGCCGTGTCGATCGGGAGGTCTTCGTGCAAGCCAAAGAGGACGCCGGCGGCAAAGGCATCCCCCGCGCCGACGGTGCCAATGATGCGCTCCTGCGGCACATGGAGGCTGCCTTGGATGTGAATTTTTCCATCATGTCCGAGCGCGCAGGCGCCCTCAGGGAAGTGGACGATGACCCACTCGCCGACGCCGGAAGCGAGGAGTTGGCGGGAGGCGGATTCGATCGCCGGCAGGCAAAGGAGGCCGCCAGGCTTGGTGGGGATGCCAGTCGTCCGTTCGATTTCGAACTCGTTCATGATGCAATAGTCCGTGTGGCGAAGCGCTGGAAGAACGATGTCCGCGAAGCG
>JBIKUM010000510.1:0-5423 GCA_044347585.1 Terrimicrobiaceae bacterium | reverse complement strand
CCCGATCCTTTATCTGCATAGGCCGCGTCATCGCAAGCTTAAGTCTTGCCATGCTTGCAAGTTGTCAACCCCAAGGCCAGCAGGAGAAGGCAGCCAGTCCCAGCAAAGCCGAACCGACAAGTCCAGCTGCAGCCATCGTGCTCAAGGATTGGGGCCCGCAAGACACTAAGCCAGGCACCGGATTCAACCTGCAACCAGGGAATATCTCAGCAATATGGATATCGGTGAGCGGTGTAGCAAATCACCCCGATACGCAAGTATTGTGGGATGGTAAGCCGCTTGAGCAAGTCGTCATCACTCCAGCGCTTGTAACGGCCGCCGTGCCGAATACACTATACAAGGCAGCAGGGACCTACCCGATTCAGATCAAAGAAGGCGGAAGTGATCGAGTTGTCAACGTTGGTACATTTTTTGTAAAAGATCGATAAACTAGTAGCCTCCGGAATTAACAACCCGCATTTTTTCTCGCACGAGTCAAATCGATCACAAGGCAATATCGGACCGCTTAACAAAGCTCGCATAAGTTACAAAGCCTGTGTATAGCCAAATCGCGGCCGTAAGGAAAAAGCGGCGCTCATCTTCTGTGTTGTTTGCATCAAGGCCTTGCGCCCTAAGTGCCTCGGCCAAGTAGGGCAATCGAATTACACCGCCATTCTCGTATTCAAAGCCTTTCGCATCACATATGCTAACCACTTGCTCCAACGAAAACGTCTGGATGTGGCTCGCATCATCATAAAAATTGACTGTTGAAACGTCGTATCCCGCTGCTAATAAATCGACAAGACTCGGAAGCCTTAGGCTGAGCGGTGACGGCCAATCAAGATACAGTCGCGAGCCTTGAGGCATTTGATGCGATAACCAATCCACTAATTCCGATGGTCGCTGCAAATGTTCAATCAATTGCGCAGCGATCACGGCAGTAGGCTGGGCCTTTAGCGCAGGCTTATGGGCTTCAATGTCACAAACATAAAATTCATCATATCGATCCGCTAACTCGGGTCGAAAGAGCGAGGCTCCCTGCAAGCGCAAATCATTGCGAGGAAAACCCAACCACCCTCGAAAGTCGCTCAGTCTTCCGTCGCCAGCCCCGATATCAAAGACTGTACTATTCAGTGGAAGGTTTTTAAGAAATACAACTTTTGGATGCATCAGCAAGTACCATTCTATGGTCTGGTCCCGACCCAATTGAATTTGAGTTGGTGAGCCCAACCAGGCAAGGAGGCCTTGCAAGCTGACCGCCTTCGAAGTGGTCTGAGTATGGCTAACCACCGGATGGCAACCACGGTATGAAATCAATACCCGTCTCGATCACCTTGGCCACCGCCTGCTGATTTTCTCCCGACTCCGAAAAGAACACGAGCATGTGTTGCCTTGTTGTATAGCCCGCATCAAGCACTGATTTCCAATAGGCAACCCCTGCCTCATCGGGTGCGCGGTTCAAGGTATTGGTGTAGAGAGCACGAATAAAGTCTTCATTCGAATTGCCTCGTCCGTACTTTGACTCGTACTCGGGACTTTCCACAAAAAAGCGCGCTACATCAAGTAACACAAGATTTTGATCGGGCGACAAACGGGTGTCATAGCTTTGCGCCAGTACGCCTATCCAATAGCCAAGACCTTCTAAATCAGGCTCGCGTGCAAAGGCTGCACGGTAAAGTCGATAGGCAACTGCAGAGCTTCCGTCGATATCAAGGGCAACTTCAGTTCGGGGCTTAGACCCATTGGCAAACTGAAGCTTCTCAACCGACAATAGCCAGTCGACGTCACCAGTTTGTAAATCTTCAACGCGCCAACTCGATTGATCATCGATCAACATACGTTCTATTTTGTAGTTCGATTTAGATTTTTCAAAAACAGCAAGATCAAGACCATCACCGCCTTCAAGCCGATCGCTGCCTGCACCGCCAAACAAGCGGTCATTTCCTCCCTTGCCAACCAATACATCATCGCCTGCGCCACCGCTGAGTTGATCAGCGCCATCGCCACCAACTCGACCGGCGCTCGTAATCGCTAATACCTGGCTTTGCGCAATGCCTGTGAGCGAGTTGTGAGCGGCGATTTGCTGGTTTGCACTTGCTGTTGCATTTAATGTAGCCAAACTCGCATGAGGCATAAGCTTACTTAATTGATCTAGATTTGATAAATCAAGCTTTGCGGACGCCATTGCGGGGTCGAGCAAACCACTTGCCAGCGCATCGACAAGCTCTTGCCCAAGGACAGAAGCCGTTGTTGCCAATTGAACATTCAGCTTTTGTACTAGTAAAGCGGTAGTGGCCGTACTAGGCGTTTGGATCGCTTGCAGTGGATCGTAAAAACGAAGATCGACACTTGCGGGGACCCCTAATGCCGACTGGAGTTGTTGCATCGCGCCTTCAGCGGTTTTCCCCGATTTGTCGATCAAGGATTGTAATAAGGTCGTAAGCGGTGTGAAGACAGTCGAGCCGCTTGGGGCACTTAATGTGATGAGATTGGGTAAGCCTGTATCATGATTGGTACCCCCAGCGATAAGAATCGGATGGGTGCTTGAAACCGTGCCGCTAAATCTGCCTTGGGCATCGGTGCGCAAGCCCGTATCTTCCAGCGGTTCGGCAATACCGTTGCGATTCAAGTCGACATAGACCGAAGCAGCTTGAACGTAGCCATCGATCACTCGCGCCGTAAGCATTTGACTTAGCAGTCGAATCTCCGTGCTTTGCTGATCGCTACTTAAATTAGATTGGAACTGCTGCGCGAAAAAACGTCCCTGGAGATCGATCCATAAATCTGCCCCTGCAATGGTATCCAGACCTATGGCAAGCTGGGTAATATCGCCAAGACCTTTGCTTGGAGGCGGCCGCACCACATCAATCTGGCCGAAACCAGTTTGTAGACCTTGTGCTTCAACAAATGAAACATTCGACATGGCCTTTCGGATGACAATGACATCATTTGCATCGAAATCAAGTAATCGGTCTCTACCGTCTTGTGGACCCAACCACTCAAAGCGATCAGCGCCTTCGCCTCCTCTTAAGCTATCGTCGCCCTCAAAACCGATAATCGTGTCGTGACCAGCTCGACCTTCAAGGCTCTCTGCCCAAGGCCGACCTTCAAGCCGGTCTGAAGCCTCGGTCGCAGTCAATTGGGCATTCCAGGAAAAGCTAATCCCACTGCCACCCGAGTGATTTGACAGTCTCCATTGGGTTTGGTCGAGCGAAAGCGCCTGCAATCTAATTTGCATATCAGCGCCTGATGTCTCATCTCGACCGAGATAAAGCATCACATCTCGAGGGCTTATCTGCCTCAGCGTTGCTTCACCAGCAAGGAGCTGTTCAGGATTTAAGCGAAGATCGAGTCGGGAAATACCACCGTTCCAAAACCACAGATTACTACCCTGAAGTCCGAAATCAGTAATCCAATCCAAGCCCTGATCGGCACGACCTAAGTCAATGCCAAACCCATCACCACCACCGCCGCCCGTTAAGGTGTCATTGCCTTCGTTTCCCACAATGAAGTTATTGAACGAATCGCCAATCAGTCGATCTGCAGCTCGTCCGCCGAAGATATTGACCCCTTCGACACCTTGAATAGAGTCCGTGCCCCAGGGTTGGGCTTGCAAGTAGCTTCCTGACGCGACAAAGGCCGACCTAAAAGTGATCGGCGAGTCATAACCCCAAAAGCCATACTCAAGACGATCGTAACCCGGGCCTCCGATAACTGTATTACTGGTCGATTCTTGACTGACCTGTATGTTGTCATCGCCATCACCACCATCGAGCCAATTCCGTCCACGCCCCCCGGATAGCCAATCTGGACCATTGCCGGCAAGGATGGAATCGTTACCATCGTTACCTGCGACCCAGTCGCGACCATCGGTGCCGATCACGGTGTCGTCGCCTCGACCAGCAGCAATCTGAATTTCCTCAATCGATATAAGCTTTGCTGATCCCCCAAAGGGACTCAGCTGAATTTGCTCACCCGATTGGATCTGATAGAAAAGACTTCGATCGTTACCGTTGGACCCAAATTCATAGCGCACGACGTCGTAATCATCGCCACCATCGATCGTGTCCTTGCCACTGGGCCATGATCCAAATACCTCGATCCAATCATTACCCGGCCCTCCAAGCACCGAGTCGTCCCCTGGCCCAGCCCAAATATTGTCACCATCGGGCCCACCGATGAGGGTATCGTTACCTTCAAAGCCTTGAATGCGATCCCATCCCGCTCCACCATCCAGGCAATCGTTTAAGGCGCTACCATCAAGTTGGTCGTTTGCATCAGTACCTGTTAAAACGATCTCAGTGCTATAGCTAATCCATGTGTTCCAGTTATCACGCCGAAGAGTAAACACGCCCTCTTGCCAGGTATCGCGATAAAGGCTGATACGTAGATCGGCTCCGGGCTGTTCATCGGTTCCTATCGCGATCTGCTTCAGGCTGGCACTTATCGCTTCTATCGCCACCTGACCGCGGCTTAATGTGTCTGCATTTAATCCTGCCTGCAATTCCTGCAGATAAAGATTCCAAAATTGCAACTGGTCTCCACCCAGACCGAAATCCTCAATAAGGTCGTGGCCAAGGTTTTGCATACGTAAATCAAACGCAAACTGATCGTTACCCAATCCGCCGCGAAGCGTATCGTCGCCTTCGCGGCCCTGAATCCAGTTATCGCCGGAATCGCCCACGAGACTGTCGCCGAATCGGCTGCCATCTATTTGAATCGACTCAATCGAAATAAGGGTGTCTCGACCAGCGGGGTGTATTTGAAGAAAGGTTTGATTAGGCAGCCACGCAGAGGAAAACTGAACGGCCTCGTTACGATTCCAGAATTGATAACTTACGACATCATGATCAGCACCACCATCAATATAATTGCTGCTGATCCCATCTGGTCTTACAACGATATAATCACCATCACGTCCAGCCTCAATCCAGTTATCACCAGAGCCAGCGTCGAGATGATCGTTGCCCGCATACCCGATAAGCGTGTCGTTTCCTGCCTCACCGTAGAGCTCATCGCGTCGATCTTCGCCGATCAATACATCAGATGCCAGCCCCCCAACAACTTGAACCTGTTCAATGGCAATGAGTGTATCGAGGCCACCAAAAGCATCAATTTGCTGACCGGTCGAAGCTGTGACAACAAAATAAATCGACTGGTTTAGATCACGATAGTTATATTCTGCAACATCATAACCCGCGCCACCATCAGCGTAATCATTGCCAAAATCATCAGCACCACCTGCAACGATTCGGTCGTCGCCTTCCCCGCCGTAAAGCCAGTCATCACCCGCGCCGCCATCAAGTCGATCGTTTGCTCCAAGCCCCCGCAAAGTATCGTCATCATCGTAGCCCAACAGCGCATTGTTAGATGCATCACCAATGATTAAGTCATTGAGAAAACTACCGCCGATGTTTTCAACGCGAATCAAGTGGTCGCGGTCA
>JBIKUM010000212.1:0-5440 GCA_044347585.1 Terrimicrobiaceae bacterium | reverse complement strand
CGCGCTCGTTGAGCAGATCGGTGTCATCAATCGTCACCAGCAGGTCGCCTTTTTTTACACTCTGTCCGGGCGTGACATGGATGCGGCGGATTTTTCCACCGATCTCAGGCTTCACATCGACCTGGAGCGAGGGTTTGACCTCGCCGGCGAGTGGCAACTCGGGGGCGATGTCGGCGCGGCGGGCCTTGGCTGTCGGGAAATCCTCTTTTTTCTCAAGAGGGGAGAAAGGCGGCCAGCCTTGGTAAAAAGCGGTTCCAGCAAGAATAAAAACGAGGACGACGGCGGAGAGGTATTTGGTCACGGAGCGCTTACTCTACAGGCTCAGGGTGTTTTTTCAACCAACACCGCTGCAGCGGCGGTGTAGCCATGAAGGGCATTCAGTCCACGGACCGGGGCGATCTCGCCATTGCAGAAACAGCCGGCGAGAGGCTTATTGCCAAGCGCCTCGGCAAGCTCGGAGGCGTCCCGGTTTGCCGTGCCAAAGAAATTTTTTCCGCGACCGAGACACGAGAAAAGAAGCGCGCCATAGGCACGCCGCTTCGCAAGGCGGGCAGGCTCGTAACCACGCGCCAGATCTTCGATGGCGGCGTTGGGATTCCGAATCTGGTATTGGAGAGTCTGGCCGATACGCGGGATGCCGGCTATGACCACAGCGCCGGAGTCGGGATCCGCACCGATGATGCTTTTCACGAGAAAGTCGCCGGAATTGAACTCATGGATGTATTCCGAACCCGCAAGACCGGCAAAGAGGTTGCCCCTGGCGTTGGATTTTTCATCGTCGCTGAGCGTCTCAAAGGCACGCTCCAAAGCACGGTAGGCCGGCTGCCCGCCAACGGCGTAAATGACATTGTGCTCGGCGCGCGTCACCGTGAAAGGCTCCCCAATCGGACGGCATCCCTGACTCAGAGCCGGAACAATGGCCGTGCGGCCAAGGACGGAAACGGCGACGGCATCGACAGGCTCGCCATTGATGAACGCCGAAACTTCATCGGCATTGCCCCCGCTGGCAAGCCCACCGACCAGACCAATCCCGGGATTTCGGCGATTGAAGGAACCGATCCACTCCTCAATCGGAAAGGCAAAGGGATTTGCCACCAAGATGCAACCATTGGCACCTGTCACCGTTGAAAAATCATCGCCAGCCAGAGCCAGAGGATCGCCGAATTCACCTTGGCAGGCCATGATGGAAAATCCCGACCCGCCCTCGAATTCGCTCCCACCCTCGATTCGACCCCCGCTCGTGCAGCCCACGATGTCCTGAATATGCCCATCAACGCGCAGGATTTCACAGAACTCGGCGATATGGGGAATGTAGTTCGCGCTGACAAAGGCAAAAGCCATGCGCGCCGGCGTCTTGAGCGTTTCCCTCAAGTGAAGGGCCGCCGAGAGAACCTCGGAGGCCTTGTAGACACCGTTCACATGATAGCTGGCTGCTTTGAACTTACCCATCGCCCCATCATTGCGCACCACTTCCGCGAGTCAATCCAGCGGTCCAAGGGCGGACATTTTTCATCCAAGAATGCGGCGAATGTTTTTCACGGAATCAAAGCACTCGAGCGCACAAGCCCGTGCGGCGAGGGAGAGACTCTCCCAGTCCAGAAGAACGCGGCGCGCACACTCCACGGCGGTCGCCTTGTCATGCATCCACAGGAAACCACTCTCGGCAGGCAGGTATTTCTCGGCTGCGGTGGATTCCGTAATGACCGGACGCCCGAGCGCCAGAAAAGCCGCTGCCCGGTCGCTGATCCAGCCCGTCCGCGTCACATCATCCACTTTCACTGGTGTGAACTCGGCCAGCGAGCCGCGCAGATAGTTAAAATAAGGCTCCGGCGAGCAAA
The DNA here is from genome assembly GCA_044347585.1 of Terrimicrobiaceae bacterium. GTDB lineage: Bacteria > Verrucomicrobiota > Verrucomicrobiia > Chthoniobacterales > Terrimicrobiaceae > UBA967. Next base: position 3,602 of record JBIKUM010000212.1, on the reverse strand, counting down.
CAACATCACGCGGGTAAACATGATGCCAACCGTGCGCCCGCAACCGGTCGGCCTCGGCATCGTCGGGATTCATGTGCATCGCCAATTCCCACTCGACCTCGGGGACCTCCGCCGGCACATCGAGATACGGCTCGAATTGCGCACGCTTCGAGTAGTCGCGGTAAACTCCATCAATTTCCAGCCACCCTTCCCAATACCACTGGCCAACCGTGGTGAAACGGTTCGTTGCAGGACGCGGGGAGGGTTGCAGAAGCTCCGTGTCCACGATGGGGTAGAATGTTTTCCACTCAACCCCTGGGAGAGGCTTGGGAAGACGACATTCGGGCGAATGCATGTTGAGGCCGATTGACCAAAACTCCGTATGGAACGACTGCCCCAGCTCCAACCTGTCCATCCAAAAGCAAATCTCCGTCGGGTCGATATTGATGTAAACGCGACGCTCGAAGAGTTGCAAAAGCGGTGGCCTGATCGAATAACTCAGGTTCAACAAAGTGGTGGGTCCGCCAAGGCGGTCGCGAAATTCACGCTCCGACATGCCGTGAAAATCAAAGCCCGCGATATCCTGCACCTCGGACGCCTCGCGCTGGTAAAGCAAAACATACTTCAGACCATACTGGCGCATGCGCTCCTCAAAAATCCGAATGCAACGCGCATCCAACTCCGCATCCCCCGAGGCAGGCATGAGTTCCAACCAAAAATAATCAACCCCCAGCCGCTTCAAGCCCAGTGCCCATTGGAGCGGCACAGAGAAATTGCCACCGCCTTCCGGATACTTCGCCGCAAATCCACTACCCAAGAAAACCGTGCCCGCATCGTTGATCATGGAAGGAACACATAACGGATAACCGCCCAAGCGCACGGCGAAAAAAGCCAACGAAGCGGGTTCTCTTTTGCGTTGGGCAGGCCGCCTGCTTGCTACTCGTGTCGCTACCCTTTTTCAGCTTGAGGACAGAAAAGGTTCGTGCGATGAGGATGTTCAAATCGGGCCGTGGCTCAGCTTGGTAGAGCGCCTCGTTCGGGACGAGGAGGTCGCGGGTTCGAATCCCGCCGGCCCGAGATTTTTTTTACTATGAATACAACATTACTTGTTTTGGCTGCCGGCATGGGCAGCAGGTATGGTGGGTTGAAGCAGATGGATGGCGTGGGGCCGGGCGGAGAGACGCTTCTCGACTACTCGGTTTATGATGCGGCACTGTCCGGTTTTGACCGGGTTGTGTTTGTGATTCGCCGGGATTTTGAGGAGGAGTTCAAGGATCGCGTGGGCCGCCGCTACGAGGATCGCTTGGATGTGGGCTATGCATTTCAGCAGCTCAACGATCTGCCGGAGGGCTTCAGCGTGCCGGAGGGGCGCACGAAACCTTGGGGCACGGGGCACGCGATTCTTGCTGCCCGTGATGTGGTCGATTCTCCATTTGTGGCGATCAATGCGGATGATTTCTATGGTCGCGATGCCTTTGCGGCTGTGGGCGGATTTTTGCAGGCTCATCAAAAAGAAGGGACCCGTTTCTGCATGGGCGGCTACAGACTTGATGCCACGCTATCCGATCACGGCAGTGTGTCGCGCGGGGTTTGTCAGGCGGATGCGGATGGATTGCTCAAGACGGTGCGCGAGCACACGCAAATCCAACGCACGGCGCAGGGCATCACGGATTTGGCCGAAGGCGTCGAATTCACCGGCGCGGAGCGTGTTTCCATGAACTGCTGGGGCTTCACTCCTGAGGTGTTTCCATTGCTGGAAGCCGGCTTCAAAGATTTTCTGAAAGCTCGTGGAGGCGAGGAGAAGTCGGAATTCTACATTCCGAATGCCGTGGCGGACATGGTCTCAAGCGGTGCCGCAACCGTGCAACTCGTGCCGGTGGAGAGCCAATGGTTCGGTGTGACCTACCGCGAGGATCGACCTCTGGTGGCGGCGGCCTTGGCGGAACTCACGGCGAAAGGGGAGTATCCCACTCCGCTGGGCTGAGCCTTTGAAGTAAGCTCCCTGAAAGCTGTTCGAAGCCGTTCTTACAGAGAAATGGGCCATGCCGGAGGATGGCCCTCCAAGGGGAACGCAGCGCGCTGACGCGCGGTGGAAAACTTCACACCAACCGGGCTGAGTGCCTTTTATCGGCCGAGGGCTTTACTGAGGGCGCGGCTGAGGACTTTGAGGGCCTTGACGCGGGCATACCACTTGAAGTTGGCGGGTATCACTGTCCAAGGCGCAAGGTCGGTGCTTGTTTTTTCAAACATGTCCTCGGCGGCTTCGATGTGTTCGTTCCAGCGTTTGCGGTTGCGCCAGTCCTCGTCACCGATTTTCCAGTGTTTGTAGGGGTCCGCCGCGCGGGATTTGAAGCGGACGAGTTGTTCATCCTTGGTGACATGAAGCCAAAACTTCACGAGCACGGTGCCGTCATCGACGAGCATTTTTTCAAATTCGTTGATCTCCCCATAGGCGCGTTGCCAGGCCGATTGGGAGCAAAATCCCTCGACGCGTTCGACAAGCACGCGGCCATACCACGAGCGGTCGTAGATGGCCATGTTTCCGCGAGGCGGGAGCTTTGACCAGAAACGCCACATGTAGTGGCGGGCGAATTCCTCGGCCGTGGGTTTGTTGATGGAATAAACGCGAAGAAGTCTGGGATCGAGGCGCTCGGTGAGGCGCTTGATGGTTCCACCCTTGCCTGCGGCATCAGGCCCCTCGATGACGATCACAATCGGAATCTGCTTTTCATGAAGCTCGAGCTGCATGTTGAGAAGCTCGAGTTGATATTGCTTCACCTGGCTCTTGTATTCCTCCTGCGTGAGGGATTTCGACTGGTCGATATCGTTGAGACGAATGCGTTCTTTTGGCATGAGTGTCGTGGAGCGGTTTTTAGACAGGATTTACGGGATGAACAGGAAAAAGGTGGCAGCAATTGAAGGGAAGAACCCGTTGGCTCAGTATTTCAAAATCCGCTCGAGAAATTGCTTCACAGCAGGTTGGCGAGGATGCTGAAAAAACTCCTCCGCTGCAGCGCACTCGAGCACGCCGCCTTGAGCGATGAAGGCGACGCGGTCGGCGGAGCGGCGCGCAAAGCCCATTTCGTGTGTGACGAGAATGATGGGTTTTCCGGACTCACGCAGCTCGGCAATCACATCGAGGACTTCGGCAGTCATCTCCGGATCGAGTGCTGAAGTGGGTTCGTCCAAAAGCAGAAAAGCGGGATCCACCGCAAGGGCCCGGGCAATGGCGACACGCTGTCGCTGGCCACCGCTGAGTTGGGCGGGCTGCTTGGCCGCGTGTTCGGCGAGATGGAAGCGCTTTAGGACATCCATCGCCCGCTCAAGAGCGGTTGCTACATCGAGCCGATGAACCTCGGTGAGTGGCAGCATGACATTTCCGAGTGCGCTGAGGTGGGGAAAGAGGTTGAAGGCCTGAAAAACAATGCCGGTGCGACTGCGGTGGAGTCTGAGATGCTCCTCGTCCCGGGGCAGTGGCTTGCCATCGACAAGGATTTCACCCGCATCGGGGGAATCAAGGCCGGCGAGCAGTCGAAGGAGTGTGGACTTGCCTCCGCCGGATGGTCCGATCAGCGCGAGGGTGTGGGCAAAGTCGACCTGGAAATCCACCGCATCCAGCACGG
>JBIKUM010000024.1:0-14861 GCA_044347585.1 Terrimicrobiaceae bacterium | reverse complement strand
CCAACCACCTCGGCTGCACCATCCAAGCCGACATCATCAAACAGAAGCTCCCCGAGAACAACGGCGGCTTCAAGGCCCTCAACACCGGCGGCTCCAGCTACGGCAAGCTCGACGAGCGCATCTACACCGAACTCACGAGCGACCACCCGATCGACCTCTGCCGCTACCAGGTTGTGAATTGCTACATGGGCCGCGCCGGCCTCATCAACAGCGGCGGCGCGAGCGGCAAGAACGATTTCAACGAAGCCGTCTTCACCGCCGTCGTCAACAAACGCGCCGGCGGCACCGGACTCATCTCCGGCCGCAAAGCCTTCCAGCGCCCGATGGACGAGGGAGCCAAGCTCCTTCACGCCATTCAGGATGTCTACCTCTGCAAAGATGTGACGATCGCCTGATCGCCCAAGACTCAAGAAAACACACCGGCCGCGTTGGGGTTTCCACCCGAAACGCGGCCGGTTTTTTGTGTAGAGAAAATGGGGGCAGCCGGATTCGAACCGACAACCAAGCGGTTATGAGCCGCCTGCTCTAACCGTTGAGCTATGCCCCCGTGTGCTTCAAGCGGGACTGAATATGCCATTTTTTTCATTGCCCGCAAGCCTTGAGAGGGAGAGTATGCGCCGACCTATGACACTCAAAGGAAAAACAGCCATCGTCACTGGAGGCAACAGCGGCATCGGCCTCTCCATCGTTCTCGAACTCGCCAAGCAGGGCGCGAACATTGTTATCGATTATATCGTCCATCCTGAAACCGCAGAGGCCCTCGAGCAGCAAGTGCTCGCCCTCGGTGATAAGGCCATCCATGTGCAGGCCGATGTGAGCAAGACGGCCGATCTCCAAAAACTCGTCGACGCAGCCGTTTCCAACTTCGGACGCGTCGACATCATGGTGAACAACGCCGGTGTGGAGACCCGCACCTCCGTGCTCGACACGACCGAGGAGCAATACCAGCGCGTGCTCGACATCAATCTCAAGAGCGCGTTCTTCGGAACCCAAATCGCCGCCAAGCAAATGATCGCCCAAGGCGGCGGTGGACGCATAATTAACATCACATCGGTTCATGAAGACTGGCCGATGCCCGGCAATACCGCCTACTGCCTCTCAAAAGGCGGCATGAGAATGCTCACCCGCACGGCCGGACTGGAACTCGCTCCGCACAACATCCTCATCACAGCCGTCGGTCCCGGAGCCGTGGCCACGCCGATCAACACCTCCACGATGAAGGACCCCGCCTTGCTGAAAAAGCTCGACGACGCGATCCCACTCGGCCGCATGGCCCAGCCGGAGGAGATCGGAAGCGTTGTGGCATTCCTCGCCGGTGCCGGTGCCAGCTATCTCACCGCCACGACCATTTTTGCAGATGGCGGCATCATGCACTCGAGCCCGGGACTTTGATTCCGAACCGAGATGGTCGCCGCGAATGCGGGCGGTGGATGGAAATTTGACTTGCCCCGCACTTCGGGCGAACCCATTTTCTGAATCCCGCGCGCTGCCAAGCAGCCCAAGGGCAAAAAAGGCGACCATTCTTTTGAGAAGAGTTCCCTTTTGAGATCACAAATCACAAGACGATGCCCGCCAACCATAGAAACTCCGTCGACATCCTGATCCACTGTCCAGGATCGCACGGAGCCATTGCGGATCAGGTTCACAAGCAGGCAACCGCCCTCCACGAGCTTGGAATAAGAGTCCTTGTGCTCTGCAGTCCCGGCTACCTCCGCACTCGCCCCGCCGAGTATCCCGTGATTTCCTGCATGTCCGAGGGGGCCACGCAAGAAGGCGGCTTCGTTTCGCGGAAACTCGCCAAAGCCAAGCAAACGGTTATCAATCAATGGTTGTTTGCGTGGCAGGTTTTCTCAAAGAAGCCGATGATCGTCCTCTCCGGCAGTCATACAGACACTCAGGCCGCACTTTGGATTTGGCCGCACATGCTGTTGTCGCATTTTTGCAAAATCGTTTACGCAACGAACCTCCACTTCTCCGCTCGCGACCACGCGATCGGCCCGCAGTGGTGGAATGTCCTGTGCGCAAGGCTTTCCTTCAATCCCTTCCGCATCGCCCTCGCCCACAAACGCCTTTCCAGTTCCACCCAACTGCCCCGCCACATCCATCCGGTCGAGGTTCCCTTGGGACCGGAATCCACCCTGTCCGTCCATCAAAACCCCAAGACCATCCGGGCGAATTGGAAGGTTTCAAAGGGCAAGAAAGTCTTTCTGGCATTCGGAACCATCCGAAACCACAAAAACATCGACCTCGCGATCCGCGCGCTGACCGACAACCCGGATGTCCATCTGGTCATCATCGGCAGCGTTTCCTCACACAAGGACAAACCTCTTAAATACTATCAAATGCTCGCCGATGACCTCGGGCTTTCGAAGAGAGTTTATATCTCCGACGAATTCGTGGGAGATGATAAACGGTTGAGCTACTTCCAAGCGGCGGACTACATCCTTTTGACATACGCCGGATCATTCCATTCCCAGACGGCCACACTCACCACGGCCGTGAACGCCCGCCGCCGCGTGCTGGCCTCAAGCGGCACGAGCCCGATGGAGGATCTCGTGCACCATTTCGGTCTGGGCGTTTATGTGGAACCCGATTCGAGCGACGCCGTGGCGGATGGCATGGTTACGCTCCTGCACGGGAAACTTCCCGAACCCGACTGGGAGGGCTACGAAGCCCATGCCACTTGGGAAACAAATGTGACCCGCCTGCTTGAGGCGACATCGGACTACTTGAACGGCCGATCTCCCAAGGAAACACAATTCGAGGATCTCGAAGACGAGAGCATGGAAGTTCCGGAACTCCTCAATGCCCGTCGCCTGCACCATCAAAAAACTCCGCCTTCGAAAAAAAAGGCGGCCACAGCGAAAAAACCGGTCGTCCGCAAAAAACGGACCACGCCCGCCAAGGAGAAGCCTGTGCCTGAGGTTGTGAATGGTGATGCCGCAGGCGTTGATTTGGATTCCCATCCCGTCTTCCCGGGCTTCGATCTGCTGGATAAGGCCATCGTGCCGCCAACCACAAGCGCTCGCACGGCGCCCGAAGCGGCGAAGCCGGTGAAAACACCCGCGCGCCGCCGCCGCACTGCGCCTGTCAGCGCCGAGTGAACCTGAATTCGAATGGCTCCAAAAAACGCATTGGATCCAGAAGCTGAAAACGATCCCGACCGAGGACGGGTGAAATCCGTTTTTACGGAGTGGCTGATCAAGGCTCTCCAGATTGTTGTCACCATCGGGCTGATCTGGTGGCTTCTCCACGATCCGGCGCGCCGCACCGACATGGCTGCGGCACTGGCTCGCGCCGACCTTTGGTGGCTCCTCGCCGCCATGGCCTCGGCCGGCGCCTGCGAGTTTTTCGGCATCATTCGCTGGCAGCTTTTTCTGAAAATGCTGCACCTGCATGTTCCCTTGCCCGAGACCACGCGGTTGTTTTTCATTGGTGCATTTTTCAACCAGTTCCTCCCCGGCACCACCGGAGGCGATGTGGTGCGCGTGCTTTACCTCATGAGGGAGCACCCCGAGCACCGCACGGCGGGGTTTCTGAGCGTGGCGGTAGACCGCCTGCTTGCCGTGCTTGTGCTTGTCGCGATGGGCCTCGCTTTCGCCTGGTCGCGCTCGGAGTGGTTCGCCCAAAGCGCGACTATTGGCAATACGATGAAAATTTTTGCCATCATCCTTTTTGCGATGGCGGTCGGTCTCGTTGCATCCTTCGTGCTCACGAAGCGGCATCTGGTCGAGCGCCTGCCTGCAGGAATGCCCTTCCGCGACGCCATTGTGAAGCTCTCCAAGCTCTGGCAACTCTGCATCGAAAACCGCCGAGAGGCGCTGCTCGGCGCATTTTATACAATACCGATGCTGGTGACATTTTTTGCTGCGTTCTATTTTGTGGCCCGCGCCTTCACGCCAAAGGTCGATTTTTTGGACATGATGTCGATCATGCCTCTCGTCACGGCCGTTTCCTCGCTCCCGATCAGCCTGAATGGCATCGGCGTGCGCGAGGCCCTGCTGGATGAGCTCCTCCATGTGCTCTGCGGCGTGGCGAAGGGCACCGGCATGCTGGTCTCGATAGCCGGCATGGTTGTGTATCTCATCTGGGGCCTCCCAGGCGGCTGGTTCTACCTCTCGCGCCGACGGCTTGAGAAAATGAAAGCCCCATGAACACGCCGTGGTTTTCCTTCAGTGTGCAGGATTTTTCCTACGCCTTCCTGAGCGTGTTGCTTGAGGGTGTGCCGTTCATTCTTCTCGGGACGCTGCTGTCAGGCCTCATCGACCAGTTCCTGCCCTCCCGCCTGATGACGCGGTTCCTCCCGCGCAACGCCTTCGCGGCGGTCTGCCTCGGCGGCGTGATGGGAATGGTTTTCCCCATGTGCGAATGCGGCATTGTGCCAGTGATCCGACGCCTCATTGCCAAGGGGCTGCCAGTCTCCAGCGCCGTCGCCTACATGCTGGCCGCTCCAATTGTAAATCCCATCACAGCCCTGAGCACCTACGCCGCATTCCGTGGTCAAGGCGCGGCGGAGTTCACCGCTCTGCGACTCGGGCTCGGATTCTTTGTCGCCGTGCTCGCCGGCCTAGCCGTGCTGAACCTCCCAATCGGAGCGGTTCTCAAAAAAACCATCCTCGAGTCGGTGACGCTCTCCGGTCCCTCGGGGGATGGCAAAACAGCTCCCCTCGGCCGCAGGCTCGTCGCCGCCATGGAATCCGGCGTGCGGGATTTTCTGGATGTGATGGTCTATTTCATCCTCGGCGTTGGAGTCGCTTCGCTCTTCAGCACGGCGGTGAACCAGGAGCTTTTCCTCCCCCTGTCGCTCGATGACCGTTTGGCGATTCCAGCAATGATGACACTGGCGGGGATTCTTTCCCTGTGCAGTTCGTCGGATGCGTTTATCGCGGCCACATTCGTCGCCTTTCCGGCGGTTGCGAAACTCGCTTTTCTGGTGTTCGGTCCCATGATGGATCTCAAGCTGGCATTCATCTACAGCGCCGTCTTCACACGCCGCTTTGTTGCCGCGCTGGCCCTCGGGCTTTTTGTCATCACCGGCCTGCTGTGCCTGCGGCTCGCAGTTGTCCTGCCATGAACGCCATCCTTTCACGGTTTGCGGCATCCGGCATCCTCATGGTCTGGGGCATTGTGCTGACCTATTTTTATCTCTCCGGCCGCATCGCCTCCTACCTGCACCCGGCGTTTCACATCTACACCGTTGTTTCCGGCGGAGTCCTGCTGATCCTCTCGCTGGCGCTTCTGCTGACCATGAACGGCGAATCGTCAGAGCACGGTCTTTCCAGCGTGGGAATTTTCCCGCTTCTTCTGCTAACGGCTCCACTTCTCGCAGCCACAAAAATCTCGCCGAGCAACTTCGGCGCGACCGCCGTCCTGAATCGCGGCATGGTCCACAATATTGCCGACCTCCCGGGATTTTCACCACCAATGGACGCAGGACTGCCGAATGCGGACGGCTCCGTGGCCGAAGGCACGATGATGGATCCCTCGCTCTACCTCAAAAAAAACGCCGACGGTTACATCATGGCGGAGGCGGTCGACCTGCTCTACGCTGCGGGCGAGCCTACGATGCGCGAGGATTTTGAAAACAAAGAGGTCGAGGTCAACGGACAATTCCTGCCCGCCCTCACGGGAAATCCCAACGGCGACCGTTTCAATCTGACCCGCCTTTTTGTCATGTGCTGTGCAGCCGATGCGCGTCCCGTGGCGATCAGCGTGCAATCAAATCCCGCCACCGACCTTCCGAAAATGACTTGGGTGAAAGTCCGTGGAAAAGCCACCTTTCCCGTCGAGGGCGGCAGGCACATGCCGGTTGTCGTTGCGGATTCCGTTACTGAAACCGATGCTCCCGAAGAATCTTTCCTCTATTGAAATGAAAAACCTCCTTGCTCCACTCGCCATCCTTCTCCTTGCCTCGATGCCTCTCGCCCACGCCGAAATGCAGGGCGCCTGGATTTCCTCCGTTCACAACATCAACTTTCCCTCGAAGCAAGGCCTGAGCGTGGACGAGCAAAAAGCCCAAGCCGTGCGCCTGCTCGATGCCGCCAAGAGCGCGGGGCTCAATGCCGTTCTTCTCCAAGTGCGCCCCGAGAGTGACGCCCTCTACCCCTCGCAGCTCGAGCCCTGGAGCCGTTTTCTCACGGGAAAACAAGGGCAGTCGCCGGGCTACGACCCGCTGGCATTCTTCATAGGCGAAGCCCGCAAGCGCGACCTGGAAGTTCATGCGTGGATCAATCCCTACCGCGCCGCAGCCAATGTCTCCCACCCTCGCGCAGCGGGCCACATCAGCCGCCGGTTTCCGCAATACGCCTACCGGATCGGCACCGTCCTCTACATGGATCCCGGAGCACCCGAAGTGCGCCGCCACATCAACGCCGTCGTGCGCGACCTCGTAACCCGCTACGACATCGCCGGCGTGCACCTCGATGATTATTTCTATCCCTACCCCACGGAAAAAGGCGGACTGCCCAACTTCCCTGATGACAAAACCTACGCCGCCTACCGTGCCGCGGGAGGAAATCTCGCCAAAGCCGATTGGCGGCGTGCAAATGTGAACACCCTCATCCGCGAACTCAGCCAAACCGTCCACTCCACACGCCCCGGCTTGCAGTTCGGCGTGAGTCCCTTCGGCATTTACACCAAAGGCGCCCCGGCGGATGTCAAAGCAGGTGTCGATCAATACAACCAACTCTTCGCCGACCCGGTCACAGGGATGAAAAACGGCTGGGTGGACTATCTCGCCCCGCAACTCTATTGGCATGAGGGCGGCCCGCAGAGCTTCTCCTCGCTCCTCCGCTGGTGGAGAAGCCCGGCCGTCAACCCAAGAGGCGTTCCCATCGTCCCCGGCATCGCCGTTGATCGCCTCACCTCACACGGTTGGGGCGCAGACGAGATCAGGCGCCAGCTCCAACTGGAAAAAAACATCGCACCCCGTCCGCGCGGCGGATTCCTCCTCTGGAACATCGGCGCCGTTTCCAAAAATACCAAAGGCGTTCTTGCAACGATCAGACCAAACTGAAAAGCCCCACGATTACCGCGGCGCGGTCGATGTGGAATCAACTCCCCGAACTCGAAGCGAAGCCTGCTCAAAATTTAAAAAGTGATTGCCCAGAATGCGCAGAATGCAAATGCTGAATGATTCTAAATGGGAGCACACTTCCTAAAGCCGGATGAGTAGTCAGTCCTTCAGCGACTCGCCCTCGCTCGATTCTACAGATCCGGACGAAGTCGCCGCTTCACTCAAAGATTCCGAAATTCTGGTCGCGGACGACTGTGGCGCAACGCGCGCAGTCATCAAAAAGCACCTTCAGGATCTGGGTTTTACGAATATCACAGAAGCTTCCAACGGCCAAGGCACGATCGAGGAACTTTTAGAAAACCCCTACGACCTCATTCTCTTGGACATAAAAATGCCGGATATGAACGGGGTCGAAATCTTGGAGACCAAAAACGAGCATCCCAAACTCAAAGAGGTGCCTACCATAGTCATCTCAACCTCCGAGCATGTCGACCTGGCCTTGAAATGCATAGATACCGGAGCTGAGGATTTTCTCGTGAAACCGCCCAACAAGACCATTCTGCGGGCGCGTGTTAAAACCTCCTTGGAAAAAAAACGCCTCCGCGAAATGGGCCGCGCACAAACCCAAGTGAATCACGCACTGGAACTTGCCAGAAATAGCCTGGGAGACATGGACCGCCTTCTTTTTGAGCGCCTTGAGGAGAAGAAGGAATTGGTTGAAATCGAAAAAGAAAAATCCGAGGGCTTGCTCATGAATGTCCTGCCCGAGACGATCGCAGGACGCTTGAAAGCAGGCGAGAAAACCATCGCCAACAGCCATCAGGCCGTCTCCGTTATGTTCGCCGACCTCTGCGGCTTCACAGCACTCTCCCGCAAAACAAGCCCCGCCGATCTGGTGACAATGCTCAACGGCATTTTTACCGCTTTCGACGAAATCGTGAAAAAACACCGCGTCGAGAAAATCAAAACCATCGGAGATTGCTATATGCTGGTCGGTGGTCTCCCCTACCACCGCGATGACCACGCCCGTGCCGTTGCGGACGCCGCGCTGGAGATGATCGAGGTTCTCGAGCGTATTAATAAAAAAACTCAACCGATCTGGCCATGCGCATCGGCATCCACTCCGGACCAGTCGTTGCCGGGGTCATTGGCAAGATCAAGTTAACCTACGACCTTTGGGGTGATACCGTGAATGTCGCAAGCCGCATGGAATCAACGGGCATGCCTGGGAAGATCCACATCTCCGAGCAAACCCGGAACGAACTGGCTTCCCGATTCGAGCTCGAAGAGCGCGGCATGATCGAGTGCAAGGGACTCGGACTGGTGAAAACATTTTTTCTCAAGGCGCGCCGCTGAATGGGAAATTCGCCTGACCCGAGGCGCTGCCCTTCAGACCAAAAGTATCTCTTCCCATCGCCGGCGATTCCCTCTTAATCTCGCCGCATGGTAAAAAGTTTCTTCGCCTCCCACGGTTGGGGCGCAGACGAGATCAGGCGCCAACTCCAACTGGAAAAAAACATCGCACCCCGTCCGCGCGGCGGATTCCTCCTCTGGAACATCGGAGCCGTTTCCAAAAATACCAAAGGCGTTCTTGCGACGATCAGACCAAACAGAAGCAGCGCTCGCAGGCTCAAAGTATCTTTTCCCATTTCCGAGATATGTCCCTCTTCAACCAGGTTTCTGAATAACAGCGCAGCCTTGGTAAATTTGTGTCGATAACGATTCCAAAAGAGGGTTGTAAAAAATTGAGAACCTGCTTGGGATGTTCCGCGCGCTTTTTAGCGGCAACACTTCTAACTCTCTTTGACCAATGAACCACCAATCTCTTCGTATACGCCTTAATGTTCAAATCGCCCTGTTTGTTTTATCTTTTATAGGATTTGGCTTTCTTGCATTCAACACGCTGAGCGTTCTGAGGGTTAATGGTCCGATATACAAAGATATCGTTCGAGGGAAAGATGTGATCGCAGATATTCTCCCGCCGCCCGCCTACATCATCGAAAGTTATCTTGTTGCTCTTCAGTTAGCTGGAGAAACATCTCCTGCAAAAATTAAAGACCTCAAAGACACCCTTGACCGACTCAAGGCGGAATATTTGCAGCGGCATGATTTTTGGAATACGGAACTTCCGGACAGCGCTACGAAGCAGATTTTTCTTAATGATTCGAAGAAACCCGCTTTGGAATTCTATGCGATTGTTAACGAGAAGCTCCTACCAGCATTAGACAATGGAGAGAAGGATAAGGTGAACGAAATTGTTTATGGAAGCCTACGCAGCAAATACGAAGAGCATCGCAAATTCATTGACCAAGTTGTTAAAGAAACAACGGCCGAAAATCAGAAAATCGAGGCCCAAGCTCAGGATTCAATCAACAATCGAACGGCAATGATGCTTGGTCTTGCCGTGTTAGTGGCACTCATCACGATCATTTATTCGACTCTATTCTCGCGATCCTTGTCGAAAGCCTTGAAGACGGTTTCTGAAGTGCTGAGCAGTGCTTCAAGGCAGATTGCCGATGCTTCTGCTCAGGTGGCAGCCTCGAGTCAGAGCCTCGCGGAGGGCGCCAATGAACAAGCAAGCTCGCTTGAGGAAACGAGTTCGGCTCTCGAAGAGATGGCATCCATGATTTCCCTCAATGCGGATCATAGTGGCAATGCGAAGGACATCGCCACCTCCACTCGAGAGTCTGCTGAAAGCGGAGTGGATGAAATGGGCGAAATGATCGTTGCCATGGAAGCCATCAAAAACTCCAGCAACGAAATCTCAAAGATCGTTAAATCGATTGATGAAATTGCCTTCCAAACAAATATTCTGGCGCTCAACGCCGCTGTGGAAGCCGCTCGAGCAGGGGAGGCCGGCGCGGGATTTGCCGTTGTGGCCGACGAGGTGCGCAGCCTCGCCCAACGCGCTGCAACAGCCGCAAAGGAGACCTCTGTAAAAATTGATGACGCGATCCAAAAGAGTAACACGGGTGTGATTATCACCACCAAGGTCAAAGACAGTCTTCACCAGATTGTGGATAAAGCCCGCCAAGTCGACCAGCTCATCGTTCAGATTGCCGCCGCATCCAAAGACCAAAGCACCGGCATTCAGCAAGTCAACATAGCCGTTTCTCAGATGAACAAGGTCACTCAAGCCAACGCTGCCAGCGCGGAAGAAACGGCTGCAGCCTCCGAGGAAATGACCGCCCAAGCAGAGGAACTCAAGTGCGCCGTCGTCAATCTCGAAACGATCCTTGAGGGTCAAAAAAACTAAATATCACCACGAATAGCTGCAAACTGCAAAAAAAGCATCCTTAGACTATCCCGATCACTTTTAAGACAATAAAGCCAAGTCTCGTTTGAATTTTTGAGTGCGCGGCAACGAAAATTACTCCTTTTTTCGATGCCTGCTCACGGCCACAGTATCCCACCCTATAAAAGTAAGGCTCTCAAATCCATTTTTGAAGGCATGTTGCGAACGAATCAAATAACATTTAGTGATATGGCAACTTCATTATTTAAAAATACTTCTTATACAGGGAGTTTGCGGATATGAATTGATTGAAAGCCTTTGCTTGGGGCACTTTTTAGACTTACAGATTAATGAGTAATTCACCTTCATCCATTTCTAAGCAGGCTCTTGATATCCATACTCGCTTTGCCGTGGAACTGGCTTTCGTTACCCCAGGTGAGAAGACCGGTCTGCTACCCATAAACAGCTTCTTCATGGATCTTGAAGATTTGCTTGAAAAGAATGCTCCGGAGCAAATCTGTAAGAGCATCGCTCTATGCCAAGCTTGGATCAGCGAAATATTTGATGGAGCGGGAACATTTTCTGAAAAAAGCATCCAACGGCTTAATGAGTGGCACGCATGGTTCGGAGAAGCAATAGCTGCATGGGAGATCAACAAGACACTCCCATCTCAGCCCTCATCATGGGGGCCCGACTCCTCCACTCCATCTGAAAATAAAATTTCCGCAGCGACTCCATCACCAGACAAAGAGGTTACTGAAGCAGTCGCGGCCGAAGAAAAGGCCATCACGCTCAATCTCAATGAAGATGCTGAATTGCTCAACGAATTCCACGCTGAGTCAGTCGATTCTCTCCAGAGTATTGAACAAGGCCTTCTCATTCTGGAGGAGAATCCAAGCAACTCGGGAACCATCAACTCGATTTTCCGTGCCTTTCATACTTTCAAAGGTGCAGCCGGGTTTCTCCGCCTCATCGCCATCCAAGATTTAGCTCACGATCTCGAGTCGCTCCTCGATGCCGCGCGCCAATCTAAAATCAAAATCAACTCAACAATTATTGATCTGATTCTCGCCGGATCGGACGCCCTTAAAAAATACACTTTTGAAATAGGGCTCCAACTCAAGGGCACTAATGCCGGCAAACCAATTTTTGTTCCGACAAGTCACATTATTCAGCGCGTGAGGTCCGCCCTAAAAGGAGAGTTGCCACCCGACCTGCCTCCACAAGCCCCCCCGGCGATCCCGCCGCAAGCTCCTGTCGCTGCGGAGTCGACACTAGCGCCATTGACTCCAACGGAATCAAAACCCGAAAAAGCGCTGGAAGTGATCCCTCAGAAAAAACCCATTGAGGTCAATGTCACCCATCTCATTCCTACGCCGAGTCCATCAAAAGAAGCGGGCGCGATAAAAGAGCAGAGCTCGGGATTTGTGAAGCTCGACACGGCCAAGTTGGATGCTCTGATCGATCTCGTAGGCGAACTCGTGATCGCTCAGTCGATGGTGGTTCAAGACCCCTCGATTCAAAGTTTGGAAAGCCGCAATCTTGCGCGGAGCCTTCGCCAACTCAGTCGCACGACTTCTGAGCTTCAGCGCAACGCCATGTCTCTCCGAATGGTTCCTGTGCGCTCCGCTTTCCAAAAGATGGGTCGACTCGTTCGCGACATTTCTGCCCAACAAAAAAAACAAGTTCAGCTGGTGCTCGATGGGGAGGAAACCGAACTCGATCGCAACATCGTAGAAAAGCTCGCAGACCCGCTTGTGCACATGATTCGCAATGCCGTGGATCACGGATTGGAATCTCCCGAGGAACGCGTGGCCAATGGCAAATCCGCCCTCGGCACAGTGCGACTCTCTGCCTCCCACCAGCGCGGCGGTATTCTCATTCGCATTCAAGATGACGGCAAGGGCCTCAATTCACAAAAAATTCTCACAAAAGGAATCGAACGAGGCCTTGTTTCCCCTACGGCCGAACTCACCGAATCCGAGATTTATAACATTATTTTCATGCCGGGGTTCTCTACCGCCGAGACGATCACCGATCTTTCCGGACGCGGTGTGGGCATGGATGTCGTAAAGAAGAATATTGAGAGTCTGCGTGGCAAAGTGGAGATCCAGTCCGTTTTAGGAAAGGGCACCACATTCACCATTCTTCTCCCGCTCACTCTCGCCATCATCGACGGGCTCATGGTGGGAGTGGGTAACGATCGCTACATCATCCCCACTATTTCCGTGCGTGAATCCTTTCGTCCAAAACCTGAAAGTGTAACCACGATTCACGAACGCGGAGCCCTTGTCAGCGTGCGAGGCAAACAAACCCCTATCCTGCGACTGGGTGAGTTTCTCGGGACAGAAGGCGTCAAAGCCAAAAATTACGAAGACGGCATCATTATTGTTGTCGAGTCTGGCGACGAGATGAGAGGCATCCTTGTCGATGAACTCATCGGAAAACAAGAGGTCGTCATCAAAAGCCTTGGAGAAACATTTAAAAATCAGCATCTTCTTGCAGGCGCCGCTGTGCTTGGCGATGGTTCAGTGGGACTCATCCTCGATGTCGATACCCTGGTAAACCTCTAAAAAAACTACAAATCCACCAACCCCATATTTGCGATGACCACACAACTATCTACCGAAACTAAAATCAAAACTGGGCGTTATCTCACTTTTAGCCTTGGCAACGAATCTTATGGCATTCCAGTTTTAAATGTCCGTGAAATCATACGCCTCTGCCCGATCACTCCGGTGCCAAGAATGCCGACCCACATAAAAGGCGTGATCAACCTTCGCGGAACAGTGATTGCCGTGCTCGACTTGCGCGCCAAGTTTCAACTCGCCTTGGGCGATTACTGCGACCGTGCTTGCATTATCGTCGTCCAACTAAATGGAGCAGAGGGAACAAAAACCCTCATGGGAGCTATCGTCGATGCGGTGGAAGAAGTTGTCCAACTCCGAGACGATTCCATCGAACCCCCACCGGATTTTGGCGGATCGCCAGATACTCAATATATCTTGGGAGTAACCACTTGCACGGGATCAGTCAAGACCCTGCTTGATATTGAAAAAATCTTCCTGGACGATGCTTCAATCACGCGAGCCCTTCCCGATGGCATGACGAGAGAGGGCGCTCGCCTCGGCGCAGGCAATACAACAAACGCACAACTCACCTCAGAAAAAAACCTTCTGGGAGATCGAGGTTAAGTCCCAGACATTAGGCAAACGCAAATAGGCATCGAAAAATGAATCTAAAAGTCAAATTTGCCCTCATATCCGGGCTCCCTTTGATGGGATTGTGCGTTGCCATCCTTGCCAGTTACATGCTTGCGCAAAGCATCGAGCATAAAACCCGGTTGGCCCGGGATAAAAATGTCACCTTTGCAGACTGCGCCCGCCGTATGCAGCTTGATGTGGTGCAAGTGCAACAGTGGCTCACCGATATTTCAGCCACTCGCGGACAGGATGGCCTGGATGATGGCTTCAAGGAGGCGGAGGAGAGCTATAAGTCATTCTTAGCCAATTTAAATAAATTCAGAGCAGAGTTCCAACTTGAGCAGAATGATGAGCAATTAAGAAAGCTCGCTGATCTGGAAAAAAACTTTGAAGCCTACTACGAGAAGGGCCGCATTATGGCGGCTGCGTATATCAAGGATGGACCTACAGCAGGCAACCAGATCATGAGCGAATTTGACGCAACAGCCTCGCTTCTTACCGAGACTTTGACTCCATTTGTCGAGGCCGAGGTCGAAAAATTCCATGCTGCGCTCATGGGAATCTCCGACTTCACCCACTCCACGAGCCAGTGGATGGCCCTTGGAGGGCTGGTTATCATCCTCTTGGCGGTGACCTTCACATACATTCAAATACGATCGATCACTCAAGCTCTTGGAGAATTGGCCACAAATTTGGACAGCGGATCTCTTCAAACCGCCTCCGCTGCACGCCAAGTTTCTATGGCCAGCAACCAACTCTCCTCGGGTTCAAGCGAACAAGCCTCCTCGGTTGAAGAGACCAGTAGCTCGCTGGAAGAGATGTCAAGTATGATCCGGGCTACAGCAGATAATGCCCAGAAAGCCAAGGCCCTTGCGAGCGACGCCAGCCACGAGGCTGAAGTTGGCGCTCAAACCATGCTTGAAATGATGGAAGCCATGAAGGCCATTGACTCTTCAAGCGCTGAGGTCGCTAAAATTGTTAAGAACATCGATGAAATTGCTTTTCAGACGAACATTCTCGCTCTCAACGCAGCGGTCGAGGCAGCCCGTGCAGGCGATGCCGGTGCAGGCTTTGCCGTCGTAGCCGACGAAGTGAGGTCCCTTGCTCAGCGCAGCGCAGGCGCCGCCAAGGAAACTGCCGATAAAATCGAAGCCGCTATCGCCAACAGTCGCAGCGGTTCCGCTTGCTCAGCCAAAGTCGGAGACTCTCTTAAACACATTGCTGAAAAGGTTGCCGCCACGGACGCACTTGTTGCCCATATTGCGACCGCAGCTACCGAGCAGGCCCAAGGCATCCAGCAGATCAATAATGCCATGAACCAAATGGACAAGGTCACCCAAGGCAATGCTGCCAACGCTGAAGAGAGTGCCAGCGCGGCGGAGGAACTCGATGCCCAAGCGGAAACCAT
>JBIKUM010000261.1:0-4341 GCA_044347585.1 Terrimicrobiaceae bacterium | reverse complement strand
AGGCACACCGTCCAAACCAAAAAAATCATCTCCAAAAATTATTCCCATCCAAGCCGTGCCGGAGCGCTCCCATGCCATCGCTCGCCCCAAAAGGGTGCTTTCGATTCCAATGCCAAATGACCCTTCCTCCTCGGACCCAAGCAACGACGACTTTCGTAACTTTTAGGTGAGCAAGCTTCCTTCCATCAATCAAAACCTGATCGCCAGTCAAGATACCCCCCTTTCAACTGAAGCCTACAAGGCTATTGTGGATTTGGTTTATCAGCACAGCCGCATCAAACTCGGCGCTGACAAGCAAGCATTGCTTTCCAGTCGCTTGGGAAAAAGATTGCGCCATTTGAAGCTGGCGTCCTTTGATGAGTATTGCGACCTCCTACGCTCCCATAGCTCACAAGTCGAAATCGATGAACTCATAGATCTCATCTCAACAAACCACACGCGATTCTATCGCGAACCAGATCATTTTGTGTTTCTTACGGAAAAAATCCTTCCGGAATTGCTTCCAAAACTCACCGCCAAACGATCTGCTCTGCGAATCTGGTCTGCCGCATCATCCTCGGGCGAAGAACCCTACACCTTATCCATCGTTTTATCGGAATTTTTTCGATCTCATCCATCTATCGACTGGCAGATTTGGGCATCCGACATCTCAAAAACCATTTTGGAAACTGCCAAACAAGGCATCTACCGCATGGAAGTCGTCGAACCTGTTCCTGCAGACCTCCTCAAGCGCTACTTCCAAAAAGGCGTTGACTCCCAAGAAGGGAAATGCCGAGTCAAGGCCGAGTTGCGCAAAAAAGTTCAATTCGAACGCGTCAATCTCTTCCAAAATGAATATCCAATCCCCCACAATCAAAATGTTATCTTTTGCAGGAATGTGATGATTTATTTTGACATTCCCTCTCGAGAATTGGCCGTCAAACGCTTGACACGCTACCTTGCCCCCGGCGGATATCTCATCATTGGTCACTCCGAGAGCCTCATGGGCATTCAACACAATCTCAAAACGATAAGACAGGGCGTCTATCAACTGCCATGACCATTGGGAAAAAAATCCGCGTTCTCGTCGTCGACGACTCGGCCCTAGCCCGCAGGGCGATCATGGATGCCCTTTCTCGCGACCCTGAAATCGAGGTAGTCGGTGGCGCGGAAGATCCCTATGTGGCAAGGGAAAAAATCCTCGCCCTCGATCCGGATGTCATCACACTCGATCTTGAAATGCCTCGTATGGATGGGATTTCATTCTTAAAAATCCTGCAGGCACACCATCCAATCCCCGTTGTGGTGATCAGTTCACTGACCCAAGCGGGATCAGCCAAGGCAATGGAAGCCATGGAAGCAGGCGCTATCGATGTGATTGGCAAGCCAAGTGCAGGTCAGAGCTTTTCCGAGATGGCGAAATCCCTTGCCTACCATGTGAGAGGCGCAGCTCATTCTCGCAACCGTGGAAAATTGCAAAAAGCCGAGCGGGCCAGTTCTTCCGCGTCAGTCGTTCAATCCGCTCCCGCTACCCAGATCGCTCCATTTTCTCCCCGCAGTATCATTGTGATCGGATCTTCGACGGGCGGTGTGGAGGCACTGCGCTACCTTCTGCCCCGCCTCCCCAATGGACTTCCTCCCATCGTTGTCGTGCAGCATATTCCGGCGAATTTCTCAAGAATCATGGCTCATCACCTCGACGAACTATGCCCTTTTTCAGTGCGGGAAGCAAAGGACGGCGAGGAACTCAAGTCAGGCCACTGCTTGGTGGCACCCGGAGATTTTCATTTGAGCCTCGTGCCATTTGGCATGGGCTACAGAGTGCGGCTCGGTCAATCTCCGCCCGTCCACCATTGCCGCCCAGCGGTGGACATTCTTTTTCGATCCGCAGCAACTCACGCCGGTTCTCATGCCGTCGCCGCCCTCCTCACTGGAATGGGAGTCGATGGCGCAATGGGTCTAAAGGAACTCCAGTCTGCTGGCGCGGAAACAATGGCCGAGTCGGAGGAAAGTTGCGTTGTTTTTGGCATGCCACAGGCGGCCATCCGCTTGGGCGCTGCCAATAAAGTGCTCCCACTCTCAAAGATGCCACAGGTCATTCTTTCGGCGATCGCCGCCAAGTCGGCAAAAAAAATATGACAACATCTGGCCAACTGCCCATCTCTCTTAAGGATACTGCAGAACGCGCATTGAAAGAGATTTTTTCAAAGCAACTCAAGCTCTCTCTCGAGCCCGCCGAGTCGTCAGATGAAACTCATGATTTCAAAACATTTCACGCCTCCGTGTCGATCACCGGAGATCGCGTGAAAGCATCCGTTCTCCTGCAGATTTCAGAAGCCTTCGCCGCTAAAGCCACCAAGATTCTCATCGGCTGCGAAGGCCAAGGCGAGGAAATCGAGGATGCCACTGGCGAGCTTTGCAATATGATTTCCGGGCGCATCAAAAGCGAGCTCACTGCGGCGGGATTTCCTGGAGTTCTTGGCACCCCAATCATCACTTTTGGCTCTCGAATTGATCTTCGAGGAGCAACAGGCTCGGATTTATGCCGCACCGAGTGGAGTTGTGGGACGGATCGAATCAATCTTCAAATTCTTATTCAACCATGACCCTTCCAAAAATACTGAGTGTCGATGACAGTCGCACGATACGACTGATGCTTAAGCGCGTATTCCGTCCTTTTCATTGCGAACTTTTCGAAGCCGCTGATGGCATGGAGGGTTTGGAAGCAGTCATAACCCATCAACCCGACCTCATCATGCTGGACTACAATATGCCAGTCATGGACGGCGTCACAATGCTTCGCAAGATGCGTGAACATGATAATATCAAGCGCACTCCGGTCATCATGCTCACTGCGGAAGACAGCAACGAGATTATCTCTACCGTAGCGCGACTGGGCGTCCGCGACTACATCATCAAGCCGTTTGAAGACGAAAATCTCCTTTCTAAAGTATCCCGAATTATTAACCTAGAACGCAAACCAGAAACTGACCAACCCGAGGCAGTGTAATGCCCCTATGAACAACCAACCT
This sequence comes from Terrimicrobiaceae bacterium, assembly GCA_044347585.1. GTDB lineage: Bacteria > Verrucomicrobiota > Verrucomicrobiia > Chthoniobacterales > Terrimicrobiaceae > UBA967. The sequence continues at coordinate 1,330 of JBIKUM010000261.1, read as the reverse complement.
TCCACAGAATCCAATTCCGTAGCCGAAATTAAACCAGAGGAAGTCGCCGATTCCTTAAAAAAATCGGCAGTTTTAGTCGTAGATGACAGTCGCCTGATGCGAATGGTGCTCACAAAAGCCCTTCAAGACCTTGGCTTTAATAATATCGACACGGCAGTGGATGGTCGTGATGCCATCAACAAGCTCTTGGAAAAACCCTATGATCTCATGCTACTGGACATGGAAATGCCTGAGATGAATGGGCTTGAGGTGTTGACGAACATGAATTTCGACAGCCGCATCAAGGGGACTCCCACGATTGTCATTTCGGGAAATGAGCAGATTGACCTCGCCGTGCAGTGCATCGAAGCAGGCGCCGAGGATTATCTCATCAAGCCGCCAAATCCCACCCTCCTCCGGGCACGCGTCACGACCTCCCTCGAAAAGAAACGCCTCCGCAATCTCGACAAGCTTCGTTTTGCCCAACTCCAGGCGGAGAAGGAACTCGTGGAATTTGAAAAAGAAAAATCCGAGCGCCTTCTGCTGAACATCCTGCCCGGAGCCATCGCAGGCCGCTTGAAAGGCGGCGAGAAAACCATTGCGAATGGCCACCACATCGTCTCTGTGATGTTCGCCGACCTGTGCGGCTTTACCGCGCTCTCACGCAAGACAACCCCCGATGATCTCGTGAGGATGCTTAACGAAATATTCACCGCTTTTGACAACATCGTGGAGCACCACCGCGTCGAGAAAATCAAAACCATCGGCGATTGCTACATGATGGTCGGCGGCCTCCCCAACCATCGCGATGACCATGCCCATGTGGTGGCAGACGCCGCAATCGAGATGGTCGAAGCCCTCAAGAGAATAAACGAAAAAAATGGAACCGAGCTTGCCATGCGCATAGGCATTCACTCCGGCCCAGTCGTGGCGGGCGTCATCGGCAAGATCAAATTCACCTACGACCTCTGGGGCGATACCGTCAATGTCGCAAGCCGCATGGAATCCTCGGGCATGCCGGGCAGAATCCACCTTTCCGAGCAAACACGGGCCACGCTTGATTCGCATTTCATCCTTGAAGAACGCGGCATGGTCGAATGCAAGGGACTCGGTCAAGTGAAAACATTCTTTCTCAACGGACGCTGCTGAGCCGACCAACTGTGGATCAAATCAAGGACAGAAAAACTTTGGCTTAGAGTTTGACACACTACAGCAGTTTGTTCACTCTGCCCGACTCTCAATTAATCACGATGAAAACATTCTCAGCCAAATCCGAAGAGGTGAAGCGCAACTGGTGGGTCATCGACGCCGCCGGCCAGCCTCTCGGCCGCGTCGCCGTCAAGGCCGCCAA
>JBIKUM010000561.1:0-2954 GCA_044347585.1 Terrimicrobiaceae bacterium | reverse complement strand
GTCGAGGTAGGACTGCTTCAGCGCCTCGTTGAAGTCGCCGAATTCCCCGCCGTGTTTCTGCTTGAATTGTTCCGCCACTTCCTTCGCCGCGAAGGAATGCTTGCTGCGCTTGGTCATCGCATGCTTGAGGTCGGCGCCGATCAGGTAAGTCAGTTTCTCCACCGCCAGCAGCGGACGCGGCTCGGCCGTGCTGCCGTAATCCGGACCCAGGATCGCCTTCGGTTCGCGGTCGATGTTCACGCCAAGGCTCAGGCCCAGGCAATGGATCGAGCAGGTGCCGTCGACCAGGTCGTCGCTGTACTGGACCAGCATGCGGGTGCGGTGATGCTCCTTGCGATCCATGCCGCAGTAGGGGCACTTCGGATACTTTTCCAGCTCGTTTTCCAGCGGCTTGGCATCTGCCGGCTTCTTCGGCGTGAATTGCGCCGGCGTACCGTCCGTGGCACAGGCCTGCTGCGCCTGCGCGCCGCCGGCCGCCAAGCCGACTCCGGCGAGCAATGAGAGTTTGAGTGCTTCGCGTCTGTCCATGATGGACTCCTTCATTAATGGGAAATGTGCAGCGCAATATTAGGCGTTGCGAATGCACTTTCCGTGCGGCATTTTGCCGCAGCACGGCGTGCGGCAGCGCAATTTCACGCGCGTCTTTGATCACGATCAAAAATCGCCCGATCACCGCTGCGGCGCGACACCATGCCGCGCGGCGAATTGCCGCATGTGGCGTTTCGCCGCATAACTTTTGGTCCGAACGGCGACAGAATTCGCCACCCTAATTATTTGCGACGACGACTGACGGGTAACTCAACTTGACCGCGAGTCTGTCGTCACAACGGCTCGAACATCATCCCAAGGAAGCAACAATGAAGACCAGATATCCTCGTCCGAGTGAGCGCATCAATAAATGCTGGGCGGCACTCGCCATTGCTGGACTCGTCGCGATTCCAGCAGCGCACGCACAGACGAACCTCCCGGCCATCACCGTTACCGGCGCGGGCCTGGAGCCAAACGCCCGACTGCCGCTCGACACGACCACCCAGACCGGTAGCCGGCTTGAGCTGACGGCGCGCGAAACGGCGGCCACCGTCAACATCGTGGATCGTGACACGATCGATGAGCGGGGTGCTCGCAGCACGATAGAGGCTGTCAGCAGCGCGCCGGGTATCTCCGAACACGGCACCCCAGGATCGGGAGGCGTCCTGTCCTATCGCGGATTCACCAGTTCCCAGATCACGCAGATGTTCAACGGTATCGACGTCGGCTACATCATTTCCACGTTTCCGGTGGACTCGTGGCTCCTGGATCGCGTCGAGGTGCTCGGCGGCGCCTCAAGCTTCCTCTACGGATCAGGGGCTGTCGGCGGCGCGGTGAACTACGTGAGCAAGCTGGCGACCAACCAGCCATTGACTCAGGAGACCCTGTTTCGTGCCGGCAGCTTTGGTCAGTACCAGGCAGCATACGGCGTCAATGGACGAGTCGGCGACGCGGACTCGCATCACTTTCTGCGTGCGGATGTCAGCACTCAAGGGTGGGATGGCTATGTGGAGCGGACCGATGGGCGGTCCTTTGTCTTCGCCGGTTCATGGCTGTGGGAGATCAGTCCGCGCCTGTCCCACACCCTTGCCTGGGAATACCAGACAAAGGACGAGCAGCCCTACTGGGGAACGCCGCTGCTCAATCCCACGGTCAATTCGCAATTCGATCCGGCCGTTCGTTTCAAGAACTACAACGCCGCCGACGGCGCCTACGAGCAGGACGTGCAATGGTTCCGTTCCATCCTTGACTATCGCCTGTCGGCTGCCACGCAAATCAAGAATACGCTCTATCACTACGACGCCGATCGCGACTACCGTAACGTCGAGTCATATCGCTACAACGCCGCAAACACGCTTGTCACGCGCGGTTCGGCATATGCCACCGCGCACGGCCAAAGCCTGATCGGCGACAAGATTGAACTGTTGCACAAGGGCACGCTTCTGGGCATGCCATCCACGTCATCGATCGGACTGGATATCAGTCGCAACAAGCAAACCCGTTACCCGGCTGCCACCGTCACCAACGTCAACACGGTAGACCCGGTGAATTTCACGGTTGGCAACTATTTCCAGATTGCCGGCACCGGTCTCGCGACCAATCCGGAACGTACCAACCGCCTATACACCAAGGCCCTTTATGCCGAAAACCTGACCAAACTTACCAACAGATGGGGACTCATTTCCGGATTGCGCGCGGAACACATCAAACTGGCGGTGCAAAACTTCCGTACCGTAAATGCGGATAACCCGCTCTACTTCGAGCAGACCTACACGCCGCTAACAGGGCGACTTGGCGTCATGTACGACATGACCCCGACCGCCAACGCCTATCTCACCTACAGCACCGCCGCCGATCCGCCCGCCGGCATCCTCACCACAACCAACTACGGCGCCATCCAGAACTGGGATCTGACCACCGGCAATCAAATAGAACTCGGAAGTAAATTCGATTTTCTCGAAGGTCGCGGCAACGCGACGCTGGCGGCTTACAGGATCGTCCGCAAGAACCTCTCGACGCCAGACCCGGACAATCCCAACGTCAGCGTTCCGATCGGCCAGCAGTCTTCACGCGGCATTGAAGCCCAAGCGGGGATTCGCCTGAATCGGCAATGGCGACTGCAAGGCAATCTCGCCGTGGTTTCGGCCCAGTACGACAAATTCATACAGAAAGTCGGCACTGTCGCCGTCTCCCGCGCCGGTAACCGCCCGACCAACATCCCGGCACACGTCGCCAACCTCTATCTAACATGGGATGCCAATGCGGCGTGGTCCACCACGCTGGAAACACGGTATGTCGGCGACCGCTACGCCGACGTTGCAAACGAGCAGCGTTTCAACGCCTACACTTTGTGGGGTGCCAGCGTGTCCTACAAGATTGACCGTCAAAACACGCTGACATTGCGCGGACGCAACCTCGGCGACGAA
>JBIKUM010000009.1:0-19226 GCA_044347585.1 Terrimicrobiaceae bacterium | reverse complement strand
AACGCGAGGCGAGCGACGACGACCTTTACAGCCATCTCATGTATCCGGATGTCTTTGCGGACTTTTCGAAATTCGAGCGCGAGTATGGCGATGTGAGCAAACTGCCGACGCCCGCGTTTTTCTATGGATTGAAGCCGGGCGAGGAAATTGCGGTCGATATCGAGCAGGGCAAAACCTTGTTCGTCAAGTTGATCAATGTCGGCGCACCGGCAAAGGACGGAAGGCGCGTTGTTTCCTTCGAGTTCAACGGCACGCCCCGCGAGGCGACCACACTCGATCGCTCGCTCCAGACGAAATCCGTTTCCAGACCAAAGGCCGATTCCTCGAAACCCAATGAGGTCGGCGCACCAATCCCAGGCATGGTAAGTTCATTGTCCGTCGGCGTTGGGGCAAAAGTCGCCAAAGGCGATAAGATTCTCACCCTTGAGGCCATGAAAATGCAAACAACCCTCTATGCCCCAGCGGATGGCGTTATCGATGAAATCCTGGCGCAAGCCGGCGAGGCGGTGGATACGGGCGATCTGATTGTCCGACTGCGGGCTTGATTCGGTGTAAAAAACCAATCCCACCCAAAGTTGCTGAAGCGCTCATTGGGTTTAGCGCTCTTCAACTGCAAATACTATCCATCCTCTTTCGCGAACCAAAAATTTGGACGATCGTCCAAATTTTTGGTCTTATACAAATTTATACAATTAAATAATCTGTGTAAAATTTCGACGGAATTTTTATAAAAATCTGCGAGGCTTGAAGGCAAACTTTTTGGACGATCGTCCAAAAAGTTTGTCCGAGAAGAGCGAAGAGAGGCGTTCAAGGTGGTGGAATGGGATAAACGATGTTTGATGATTAATGGGTCAAGCGGGGTGTTCACCCCATGCAGCGGACGCCTATTTTTGAACAAAAAAAGAAGCCGACTCTTGCGAGTCGGCTTCTTGGTTTAAGTTAAGCTACGAGTTGGATTAGAACGCGAAGCGAAGACCAGCGCGGCCGAGAACGGCGCTCTTTGGCTCTTCGGCGGAGTAAACCCAACGGGCATCGGAGAAGAGACCGATGTTGTCGGTAACGCGGTATTCAAGACCACCACCAACGTTGCCGAAGCCATGTCCTTTGCCGGTGCCGTAAGCAGCACCACCGCCAGCGAGGGCGTAAGGAGCGAGGTTCAGCGAGCAGATTGGGTAACGGAGAAAGAGGTTACCAGAGGTAGCCCATTCTGCGTTGGAACCGCCACCAACTTTTTCACGGCCGAGGATGTCTTGTTCGACACCGATACCGATGAATTTGGTGAAGAAGTAGTTAACTCCGAGTCCACCACCCCAGCCTGGACGGCCTTGGTTGTAGAAAGCGCCGGCGGCAAATGCGTCGACTTGGAGTTCCTGATCGCGGAATTTGCATTCTGCGGCTGGAGCTACTGTTTGTTTGAAGGTCTTGGCCGAGGTGCCTGCGAAGGCGCCTGTGACTGAGACAGCAACTGTGAGGAGTGCGAGTGTTAGTTTTTTCATAGTGTGTTGTTTTGATCAGCACCGCAGGTTTTCACGAACAGTGCTGAGGGGTAGTTGTAAAAAAAACGACAGAAAGGTCAATATTTATTTTTGGGCTGCTCAAGCTGCCGCAGGGTTCCGGATTTTTTCTTTGTCGCATTCGCGCTTTTCCTCGAGGCGGGCGAGTTCCGAAACGAGCTGGCGTTCGAGCGCCTCGCGTTCCTGATAGGGAGCTTTGGCAATTTGATCTTCGAGGAAGATTTTCTTCTCAGCGATCTTGGCGTTGATCGAGCTGTCGACTTCGGCGATTTGCTGCTTTTGGTCGGGCGTGAGCTGCACGGCGGGGGAGGTTTTTTCGAGACGGCTCATGGCGAGTTCGTATGCGGATTTCATGGGCGCTTTGTAACAAATTCGACAACTAACACACAGAAAAATTGCGGCCGGGGTCGGTGGAGTGTTTAGTGGGAGGCCATGTCGCACTTTAGGCTTTTGAGCACGGATTTTGATGGAACGCTGATCAGCCACTTCTCTGATGGACGGTGCGCGCCGGACTTCGCCGCCGTGCTCTTGGAGCATAAAAAATCTGGCGGCCTCTGGGCAGTGAATACCGGGCGCAGTCTCTGGCACGCCATTGAGGGCGTGGAAAAATTCCAGCCGCCCGTGCAGCCGGATTTCCTGCTTACGAACGAGAGGGAAATTTTTCACCGAACTCCGGATGGCCGCTGGGTTCCTGAGCATGGTTGGAACGAGACATGTTATAAGAGGCACGACGACCTCTACGCGCGGTCGACGCATATTTTTGACCGAATCCGCCTGCTGGCCGAGGGGCATCCGGGCATTAACCTCTCGGAGGAGAATGGCCAACTCGCTGGGGTGATCACCTCAGATGAGCAAGTGATGCATGAATTTGTCTCCTTTCTGGAAACCGAGCGGCTCAAGCAGCCGGAGTTTTCTTACCAGAGGAATACGATCTACCTGCGGTTTGCCCATACCGACTACCACAAGGGCTCGGCGCTCGGGGAGCTTTGCCGGATTCTGCAGATTTCCGCGAGCGATGTCCTCGCAGCAGGGGATCATTTCAATGATATCCCGATGCTCGATGGCCGATATGCCGAGCATCCCTGCTGTCCTTCGAATGCGATTCCCGAGGTGCGTGCGATTGTTGAAAAAGCCGGCGGTCATCTGGCCTCGAAACCAGCCGCCGAGGGTGTGGCCGAGTCCTGGCATTTTTTCCAAGCGAACCGCCAGCCATGAATGCCGCGCTTCTTCGGAAATTCCGCAAAAAACTCGGCGCTGACCGTGTGCTGGATGATGCCCCGGCTCTCTATGCCTCCGACAAATGGTTCGCAAAGGGCACACCGGCCGCAGTTGTTTTTCCTGCCAATACCGAGGAGACGGCATTCGTTCTCCGCGAGGCTTATCGATCGGGCATACCGGTCACGCCCCGTGGTGCCGGCTATGGATATGTCGGCGGCTGCACCCCCGTGCAGGGCGGCATCGTGCTCTGCATGGATCGAATGAACCGGATTGTTGAGATCAACACGCGCGATTTCGTGGCTGTGGTTGAGCCGGGCGTCATCACAGGAAAACTCCAGGAAGCCGCCCGCAAAAAAAATCTCTTCTATCCACCGGACCCCGCCAGCCTCAAGGATTGCAGCATAGGCGGAAACATCTCCACCAACGCCGGTGGTCCGCGCTGCCTGAAATACGGAGTGACCCGCAGCTACATTCTTGGTCTCACGGTCGTGTTGCCGGACGGCAAAGTGGTGACCTGCGGCGGTCGCACCCACAAAAACAAAACCGGCTTCGACTTGGTCGGACTTTTCACGGGATCCGAGGGGCTTCTCGGCGTCGTCACACAAGCCACGCTACGCCTGCTGCCGCTCCCGCCCTCGCGAGCTGTGCTTTCAGCCGGATTTGCATCCATCGAAGCGGCGTCCCGCGCGATCCAGGATGTCTTTGCGGCAGGTTTTCTCCCAGCGGCTTTGGAGGTCGCCGATGAATTCACCTTGAATGCCGCCCGGGCCTACAGCCCCTCGGCAAAATTCCCGCCCGGCAAGGCGCAGGTGATTATCGAAGTGGACGGCCAGCCTGCCAGCGTGCGCTCCGAGGCAGCGAATCTCGAAAAACTTCTGAAAAAATCCGGCGCTACTGGCATTCAAAAAGCCACTACACCCGACGCCTGCGAAGCTCTCTGGGGCCTGCGGCGCCTCTACTCGCAGTCCCTCAAAGCCACCGGACTCAAGAAACTCAACGAGGACATCGTCGTTCCACGCGGGCGGCTGGTGGACCTCATGAAATTCGCCGCCCGACTTCAGAAGCAATACGGTTTTCCCCTCGCCTGCTTCGGCCATGCGGGGGATGGCAATATCCATGCGAACATCATGGTCGAGAATCCGGACGATCCAGCAGTTCAAAAAAAATCGGCGGCTGCGTTGGACGCGCTTTTCACCCAAGTCCTCTCCTGGCAGGGAGCGATCACCGGCGAGCACGGCATCGGCCTCGCCAAAAAACCCTGGTGGAAGCAGGCCCTATCCGAAGAAACGCGTGCCCTCCATCAAACGCTGAAAAAAGCCCTCGATCCGGCCGGCCTCCTGAATCCCGGGAAATTTGTGTAAAGGCTGGCTTGCGTGAGGCCCCTTTGAGGGCTCAGGAGGTAACCTGAGGCTTCGCTGGCGGCGGCTGCATGATTATCTTCTGCGTTTGCTCTATTGCTTCTTGGCTATCCCGATTTTCTTGAAGCCAGCGGTCAAAGACCGTGACAGCTTCGACGCGTGACATGATATCTTGGGAATTGAGCAAAAGAATGCGCTCTGTGATATCGCGGAAATCGACGCGCACTTTGCCGTCCGTCAACAATTGAATGACAATATTCAGGCAGAGGCTGTTAGAATCACCGATCCGAATGAGATACTCGGAGATTTTATCCGCAAGGCTGAGCGGTGGGCCTCCAGAGGTGTCCCACTCCTCGATCACATCCAGCCCATCAAATTTTCTAACTCCAACGCGAATGAAAATCTGGGAAGCTGACTTGATCGGTGCAGGCATGATTTTCAAGAAAACAGGTTTCCTTTACCCCAAACGCAAGGCTTTTTAAGTCAGGATTTTGATGTAGGCTTTTTGGCGCAGAGTATCGAGCCAGCGCTGCTGCACTTTCATGCGCTCTTGTTGCATGAGATTACGCTCGATTTCATCGCGAACCTCGCCAAGTGGCTTGACGGAAGAGTTTTTGCGGGCTTCCACATACAGGATGTAAAAGGAGTCGCCGATGTGGATGACCGGGCTGATGCCGCCGGCTTTGAGGGCGAAGGCGGCTTGTGTGAGTTTTTCGTTGAGGGTGTTCCGCTCGATCCAACCCCAGTCGCCGCCAGTGTCGCTGGTGCTTTCATCCTCGGAATACATCTGGGCCATGCGCTCGAATTCCGCGCCTCCGGCGAGTTTTTGCCGGATTTCCTCTGCGGTTTGTTTCTTGTCACCTCCGGAGCCGATGTCGTCGCTGTTTCCCTCGCGGAGGACGATCATGCGGAGTTTGACCTGTTCCGGCAGGGAATAGGCTGCACGGTTTTTATCGTAAAAATCCTGAACCTGCTTGGGGGAGACGACAAAGTTGTCCGTGATCTTGGACTGGCGCATGGCCTGAACGATGATCTTTTCTTTTTCGATCTCTTTGAAGCGCGTGAGTGTGTAACCTTGGGCTTGGAGTGTTCTGACGAAGGCCGCGCGGTCGCCGCCGAATTCCTCGCGGATAATTGTTTGCACACGATCGTCCACGACATAGTCCGGGATGTTCGCTCCCTTTTCCTGCATCTTGCGGAACTCTTGGATGATGAGTTGGCGGTCGACGAGATCCTTGAGGGCGGCGAGTCGCATTTCCTTTACCTTTTCGGCCAAGTCGGGACCACGATAAGCCTCGCGCATGGCGCGCTCGCGGGCACCGATGAGTTCGCGCACTTGCGAGATGGTGATCACATCGTTGTTGACGATGGCTGCCACGCCGTCGATGACCTCGGCTTGCTGGCACTGTGCAGCGGGAATGGATATGGCCGCAGCAAGGCAGGTTGCAAAAATTGCGAAAAATCGTCTCATCGGCTTTGCATCGTTTCGAGGAAGCTCAACACGCCGCGAAGCCTAAAATCGGGGTCGGGAACCGTCAAGCGGGGAAACCTGCCGCCGATCAACACATAACTTCCGCCGCGCGTGAGCATGAGCTTTTCCTCACGAACCTCGACCTGGCTGATGCGGCGCTGCGAAGCCTCGATGCGAATGGCTGCGCAGAGCAGGGCGTTCTCCAACGCTGGCGGCAAGGGGCCGAAACGATCGCGCCACGCCATGCGAAGGGCATCGACTTCCTCGCGCGTGCCGACCTCCGCAAGGCGCCGGTAGGCTTCGATGCGCAACTTCGGCTCGCCCATGTAGGCATGCGGGACAAACGAAGGCATGCCGCCGGATTTGAGAAACTCGCCCTCCTCGGTGACCAAAAAATCAAAGCGCAACGCCGTTGTGGAGCCGAAGGATTTCTGGCCTTTCACGGCATCCACAGCGCGCCGGAGCATTTTGCAATAGAGGTCGAAACCGACGGAAATAATGTGCCCGCTCTGCTCAGTGCCGAGGAGATTGCCCGCACCTCGGATCTCCAGGTCGCGCATGGCGATTTTAAAACCCGAGCCGAGTTCGGAGTATTGCTTGATCGCCGACACGCGCTTGCGCGCCGCGCCGACAGACATCAACTCGCGCGGCAGAAGCAGGTAGGCGTAGGCTTTTGTTCCGGAGCGCCCGACGCGCCCTCGCAGTTGATACAGGTCGGCAAGACCAAAGCGGTCGGCGCGGTCGATGATGATGGTGTTCGCATTGGGAATATCCAGACCGCTCTCGATGATGGTCGTCGAAACGAGGATATCCGCCTTGCCTGCGACAAAGCTCTGCATGACGCCTTCGAGTTCCTTCTCTTCCATTTGCCCATGACCGACGATGACGCGCGCGCCGTCGCAGAGTTCGCGAATCCTGGCTGCAACGCGCTCGATGGTTTGAACCCGATTGTGCAGAAAATAAATCTGCCCGCCGCGAGCGAGTTCGCGATTGATTGCATCGCGGATGACGCGTTCGTCGTAGCCGCAGACGATGGTTTCCACCGGTTGGCGATTCGGCGGCGGGGTTTCGATGACGGACATATCCCTCGCGCCCATGAGTGAGAGGTAGAGCGTGCGGGGAATCGGAGTCGCAGAGAGCGTAAGCACATCGACGAGGCGGAATTTTTCCTTCAACGCGTCCTTGTGCTTCACGCCGAAGCGTTGCTCCTCGTCGACGACGACGAGGCCGAGATCCTTGAAAACGACATCAGAGGAAATGACGCGATGCGTTCCCACCACGATATCAACGCTCCCTTCGGCGAGCGCCTTGATAACTTTTTTCTGCTCCGCTGCGGAACGGTAGCGGCTGAGGAGTTCGATCGTGACTGGATACTCGCTCATGCGCTCACGGAAATTCTGCCAGTGCTGCTGGGCCAGCACCGTTGTGGGCGCGATGACCACGGCCTGCTTGCCGCTCGTCACCGCCTTGAAAACGGCGCGGATGGCCACCTCGGTTTTTCCGAAGCCGACATCACCGCAAATCAAGCGATCCATCGCTCGCGTTGACTCCATATCCGTCTTGGAATCGCGGATCGCCTTCAGCTGATCCGCTGTCTCGGTAAAATGAAACGAACGCTCGAACTCCTGCTGCCAATGCGAGTCGGGCGGGAACGGATGCCCCTCCGCTGTCTCGCGTTCGGCCTGCACCTTGAGCATGCGGGCGGCGTATTGGTAAATGCCCTGCGTGGCTTTTTCCTTCGCTTTTTTCCAGCGGGCCCCGCCGAGTTCTGAAAGCTCGGGGTATTTGCGGCCGAGTCCCACATAACGCGCCACCTGCCACGCCTGATCCAGCGGCACATAGAGCCTCGCGCTGTTCGCGAATTCCAGCACCAGAACATCCCCCGTGCTATCAGGCGATTTTTCGAGCCCCTCGTAGCGTCCGATTCCATGGTCGAGGTGCACGACGAGATCGCCAGCTTCGAATTCCGAAAAGTCCATCACCGCACGACCCGAGCGAACCCGCTCGCGCCGCAGCGCCGCGCGATGAGCGCGCTGGCTTGCCGAGCGGCCGAGCACTTCGGACTCCGAAAGGAGTGCAAGCTTCGCCTGTGGACAGACGAACCCGCGCGTGGCCCGCGAAGTCAGAAAGATGAGTTTCGAGGTGTCGAAATCAAAATCCGAAGCCATCTCGCGGAAACGCTCGCCTTCACCTTCATTCACGCACGCGAAGGCAATCGTCCACCGATCCGCAGCCCAGCTGTGGAGCTGATTAAAAAACCGGTCGCGCTTGGTTTCGTTCAACACCAAGTCGCCCGCGCCGAGGTCTCCGAAAGGCGGGGGATAAAACACGGCGGCATCCTTTGAGCCCTCGCCGCCGCTTCCTAAGCCGATCCCTTCAAACTCTCCGTCCGGCTCGATGGTGAGGACGCGATCCTTCGTCCCAAGATAATCCCGCAGAGTTCCTTCAGCGGAGTCGGCGCGGCCGATGTAGATTTCCGTTTGCGCAACCTCGCCGACCGAACCCTGCGTATCGAGGTCGAATTCCCGCAGTGAATCGATTTCCAAGTCGAACCACTCGAGCCTAACCGGGCGGGGTTGCTGCCAGGAAAAGACATCCAGAATCCCACCTCGCCGCGCATACTGCCCGCGGGCTACCACCTGTGAGGCTGAGTCGTAGCCTGCGGCCTCGAGGCGAGCGATCACCTCTTCCAGCGGAATACTCTGTCCTTTTTCCAAGGTAAAAATTTCACGCTTCACCGAACCCAGTGCTGGCGTCGCGGACTCCCACTGTCCGGCATGGACAACCACCACCTCATCACCGCCGCTGCGGGCCAGCGTCCGCAGCAAATCCAACCGCTCGGACTCGGTCTCCGCATCTGGCAGCGCCTCGGCATTCGGGATTTCCAAGTCGGGAAAAAGCCGCACCCGCCCGCACCATGCCGCAAGCTCGGCAGCGAATTCTTCCTGGCTCTTCACATCGCGGCACACAACCCATACGCGACCATTGATTTTCCCGATCAGCAGAGCCGCCACGAAGGCTTGCGCTGCCTCGGCGATTTCGGAAACAAGCGCACCGGACTTCGCCTTCAGAATCCTCGCCACTGCAGAATCCGATTCCGCCTGTTTTAAAAAAGTCTCAAGCGGAGAAAATGTCATCGAAGTATTTCTGCTGAAAATCCGAGGCGGCATCAACCAAAGGCCTTCCGTCGAGTTCCCTCACGGTTCGAATCCCGACTCGGCTATTAGTGAGAAAAGCAGCGCTGCAACGCGCCACATCGCGGCTCTCCAAAATCCCCTCCTCCGCACCGAAGCTCTCAAGCACCCACGACCGCGCTGCACCATCCCTCGCCCCCGTCTCCAGCGCGGGAGTGATCCACGCTCCGTCGATTTGCAGAAAGACATTCGCCATCGCAGCGCCAACAAGCATTCCGGCCGGATTGAATAACAATGCCTCGTCGCAGTCCGCGCGTTTTGCGTGGCCCATCGCCTCGATGTTCTGCCAGTAGTTTCCGGACTTCCACCCGCCCGGCCTGGGCAAATACGGCGCCGCGCAGGACATCACGCGCAGAGATGGCAAACGCCATCCCACCTCCGCCTGGTCAAAAAGCGCATAGACATTTCCCGCAAAGGGATCGCAAGGCCCACCCGGCCCCGCCGTGAAATAAAACCGCAGCAATCCGGTGCCGAGCCTCGAAAAATCAAACTCCGCGAGCACCAGCAACTCCGCCCCGCAATCCCCCGCCGCCCGCCGCAGCCTCTCCAAATGAGCCTCCAGCAACAGAGGCCGCCCCGCCAGAACAGCGACCGTCTCAAAAACACTCATCCCATAACGAAACCCGCGATCCGCCAGTGGCAGCGAGTCCACCGCCTCCCAAACGCTACCGGTTTGTTTCCAAGTCAACATTTGCTGTCGATTAGAGAAACGGATTCACTACGCGGACGGTTCCGTAGATTTGACCATGGTTGAGATCCTCGGTGTAGAGCGTGTCGCAGTCGAGTTCTTGCGCAGCGGCAAGGATTGCGGCGTCCCAGTAGGAAATGCCGTGACGATTATGAATCTCAAGTGCCGCAAAAATGATGTCAGGCGTTGGCTGCACACAGGGAAATTCAAGCATTCGAAGCGCTGAGCGGGCGAGTGCCCCTGAGTCCCGCCCGATGTGCTTTTTCCTGAGACAAGTGTGAATGAATTCCTGAACAACCTGCAACGATAGGTGGACTTCGGATTCCGAAATCAACGAAATCGCAAGTTCACGCTTCCGTTTATCGGTCGGCGCCTTGGAGACCGAATAAACAAAAATATTCGTGTCGAAAAATGCATTCATTCCGGCCGACCCCTGTGCCGGTCGTAAATCTCATCGCGATTGAATTTGCCAATTGGCTCAGTGATCGACACGCCAGCCAGCGCCTCAATCAACCTCGCCGCCCGTTCCTTGCGCTCGGATGCGGCGTCGGAAATGTCATTCCGCGTGGCATATTCAAGACCCTTGACGACCAGAGCCTTTACCGTCGTCTTTCGCTTGGCGGCAGTGATTTTCGCGCGATGGAGCAATTCGTCGGGAAGATCGATGGTGGTCTTCATTGGGCCAGCAATATAGCTATATGAGAGGGATGTCAAAGTTGCCCCCGCTCTGCTGAAGCCCTCCCGTGCTTTTACTCTTCTTCCTCCTCCGGCCCGGCCGCAGCATTGCGGTCGAGGCGTTTTCGGAGTGTGGCGCGGGTGATGCCGAGCATTTTGGCGGCGCGGACTTGGTTGTCGCCGGTTTTTTGCATGGCGCGGAGGGTGAATTCGCGCTCGATCCAGGGCAGAAGCGGGAGCGAGGAGTCTTCGGCGGCGGCTTGGAAGAGCACCTCCACGGCGCGTTCCTTTGGCATGAGCTCCAAGGATGCGGCTTCGCCTTCTGAGAGAGTCTCAGGCGAAGCCACGCCGAGCGGGATGTCCTTTGGCAGCAGGATGTCGGCGGTGGAAAGCACGATGGCGCGCTGGAGCGTGTTCTCAAGTTCGCGCACATTGCCGGGCCAGGGATAAGACTCCAAAACACGAACGGCCTCCTCGGAGAGCTTGAGCGGAGGGGTGTGCGTGCGGTTGGCGATTTTTTGGAGGAAATATTCGGCGAGCAAACGGATGTCATCCACGCGCTGGCGGAGCGGCGGAATGTGGATGCGCACCACATTGAGACGATAGAAAAGGTCTTCGCGGAAGGTGCGCTTGGCCACCTCCTCCTCCAGGTTGCGATTCGTCGCGCAGACGATTCGGACATCCGTGTTCAGCGTTTCGTTGCCACCGACACGGGAGAAGGTTCCCTCCTGCAGAACGCGGAGGATTTTGCTCTGCACCTGGAGTGGCATTTCACCGATCTCATCGAGAAAAAGCGTGCCCTTGTTGCATTGTTCGAAGCGCCCGACCCGCTGAGTCGCCGCACCGGTGAATGCGCCCTTCTCGTGGCCGAAGAGCTCGCTCTCGAGGAGGTTTTCCGGGATGGCGGCGCAATTGATCGCGAGGAAGCTTCGATTGCTGCGGGCGCTGTAGTTGTGGATCGCGCAGGCGACGAGTTCCTTGCCCGCGCCACTCTCGCCGGTGACCATCACTGCTGCATCGCTGCCAGCCACGCGGCCCACCATTTTGAAAACCTGCTGCATGGCCTCGGAGCGGCCGACGATTTCATCCCGGTGCTGCTCGACGGTGAGCTGCGGCTTGAAGGCGTTTGCAGCGCGAAGTTCGGCTGCCGCAAGGAGGGCGGCATCGGCCACGACCTTCAGATTGAAGGGGAGCTGTTCCTTGCGCACAAAATCGAACGCCCCCATTTTCATGGCCTCGATCACCGACTGGGTGGTGCCGAACGCGCTAGTGAGAATGACCATGGCATTCGGCGAGTGCTTGCGGATTTTCGCAAGAAGCTCCATGCCGGTGAAGGGATGCAAATTCATCTCGGCGAGGACGAGTTCGGGCTCTTCCAGGCAGAAAGTTTTGTAGCCTGCATCGGAGGACTCCTCCGTGAGAACGCGTGCCGTTTTGCTTTGGAGTTGGTTTTTTGCCCAATCCAAAAAGTCGGTGTCCCTGTCCACCAAAAGAATCGTCTGCTGCTTTGCCATTGCCCTTGTGTTGTTTAATTGAACATCAGCACGGCGGCATGCGAAAGCGATTTTTTGACATCGCGTCCTTGATTGCACGCCCGCTCCCGCTTTTGATGGAGGCACATGATTCGGGTCCGATTGTTTTTTCTCAGCTTAGCGGCGTGCCTCGTGGCATTGCCTGCCGCGACGGCCGACCTGCTCGATGATCTCACCCGCGAACAAAAAGCCGAACTCGAAAAGGGCGATCTCGTCGTTCTCGAGCAGGATATTCCCGGCAAACCCTGGCCGAGGGTTCGCATCTACAAAAAAATCCAAGCCACACCCGAGCAGGTGGCGGCTGTTTTCTTCGACTACAATCAAGCCAAGACATTCATCCCTGATGTGCTGGAGTCCAGAATCTCCAAAAAAATCTCTCCGGGGGTGATGGAGGTGGATTACGAGGTCGATGTGCCGATTCTCGCGGACGAGGCCTACACGGCGCGGAATGAAATGAAAGCGCTCCAGGATGGCTACCAAGCCTCTTGGACCCTCCTCCGCGCCCTTCAAACCAAAGCCGCCGAAGGCAACTTGCTCATTGAGCCTTTTGAAAACGGCTCGTCTGTGATTCGCTACACGAACCTCGTGACTCCAAGCTCCGGCATGGCAAAAATCCTAAAGCTACCGGCCATGGCCCGAATGCAAAAAACTGTCCTCGCCATCGGCCAGAAGGTCGAACAACAAAAGTCCAACCGCCCGGCGGAACTCGCCGCACAAGTCGCCCGCCTGCGCGAGGCGATGGAATCCTCAGCAGCGACCGACACCCAAAAACCCTGATGCAAAAATCCAACCGCGCCGCACTCGGCATTATTTTTCTCACAATTTTTATCAACATGGTGGGCTTCGGGGTCGTCATTCCCGTGTTGCCCTTCTACGCCGAGCGGTTCGGCGCGACGCCTTGGGAGATCGGTTGGCTCTTCGGCATTTTCTCGCTCATCCAGTTCCTCGCCGCGCCAATCTTCGGCCAGATTTCCGACCGATTCGGACGCCGACCCGTGCTCATCATCAGCACGCTCGGAACCGCTTTGGGTTTCACAATCATGGGCATCGGCCACTCGCTCACGATGCTGTTCGTGGGGCGCATCATCGATGGCATCTCCGGCGGCAGCATCGGCACCGCGCAAGCCTATGTCGCCGACATCACAGCTCCCGAAAACCGCTCGAAGGCGATGGGCCTCATTGGAGCGGCATTCGGCTTGGGATTTGTTTTCGGTCCCGCGCTCGGAGGCGCGACAGCGTCGTGGTTTGGTGAATCCGCTCCGCTCTATCTTGCTGGAGCACTCGCTCTCGCGAATGCCGCGCTCATCGCGTTCGTGCTTCCCGAGTCGCTGCCCAAGGAAAAGCGCGGCCCCAAGAAAGAACACCTCTTCCCGACCATCCTGCAGCATGTTCGCCCCGCTCCCTACTTCACGACTGTGGCGACCTATTTTATTTTGATCGCAGGATTTTCCATCATGACCGCCGTCTTCGCGCTTTTCGTGGCGCACCGCTACGAATTCAACACCGCCCAGACCGGCTATGTTTTCGCGATGCTGGGAGTCATCGGCGTCGTCATCCAAGGCGGACTCATCGGGCGCTTGGTCAAAAAATTCGGCGAAGCGCGTTTGGCGACAGCTGGAGCAGCCATCCTCACCGGCAGCCTCTTTGCCATGCCCTTCACCGCCAGCATTCCCATGCTCCTGCTCGCCTGCGCCGGAATCGCCACCGGCAACAGCCTGCTCAGCCCCACACTCTCGGGCATCGCCTCGCGCAATGTGGACGCCGAATGGCAAGGCCGCGCCCTCGGCATCCTGCAATCCGCCGGCAGCCTCGCCCGCTGGATCGGCCCCGTCCTCGGCGGATGGCTCCTCACTTTTGACCTAGACAAAAATATCGCCGCCTATGCCCAAACGCCCTTCTGGGCCGCTTCCGGACTGCTCCTGCTAACCTTTTTCCTCTGCCTTAAACTCCCGCAGAAATCTTAAATCCCGCGCCGGTTGATGATTTTGTTGTCGTCGTTTAGGACGATAACCTTTGGCGTGTGAGATTTGATCTCCTCCGGAGTGAGCTGGACAAATGTCATGATCGTCAAGCGGTCCCCCGTCTTCCCTAAATGCGCCACCGCGCCATTCAGCACAATGCTCCGGCTCCCGCGCGGAGCCCGAATGGCATAGGTCTCGAAGCGATTGCCATTGGTCTGATTGCCCACGAGGATTTTTTCATAGGGTGTGATGCCCGCCTCCTCAAGGAAATCCTCATCAATGGCCATGCTGCCTTCGTAATTCACATCCGCATCCGTCACGATAGCGCGGTGGATTTTCGAACCGAGAATGACTTTCAACATGCCCGAGACTTTAGAGCGGCGGCGGCGAAGATCAATCCCGATGGCAGGGGCTCGCCCGCAGCTTAAATCTGGGAGGGACCAACTATTTCTTCCCGAGGACTTCGAGGTAGGTGATGCCAGTGGTTTTGCGGGTTGCGGGGTCGATGCGTTCAACTCGCATTTGTTTGAGCATCCACTGGCCGTCGATTTTCTGGGCGGAGACGACTTCGAACCGTTTCACGAGGCGGCCGGTGGGGTCATAGCCTTCGATGCGGAGGAGGGCGGCGGATTGTTTATCGATCCACACACGGACGACGCCGTATTGGGAAGCGCCACGCGGGGCGGGGATTTCGATCTTCCATGCATCGCGCGAGCGAACGGTTTCGGATTCCAGAAGGCGGGGATTTTTCCAGTAGAGAAAACGGAGGGCGAGATCCTCGTTGGTGATCAGTCCGCCCCGGACAGAGTCGTCGAATTTGGAAATGGGAACCGCCGTTTGCGTGCCGTCGCGGCGCTCTTCGAGCGTGGACTCGCTCTCGCCAAGCCGCAGAAGAATATCCTGCTGCGGGCCGCTAAATCCATAACGCACGGCGCCGGCGCCGACTTCGATAAGAAACGGCACCTTCACAGAACCGGCTCGAAGTTGGGCGTCGAGAGTGATCTCTTCGCCCATCGGATTCATGCGCGCGGCAGCGAGGATTTCATCTGCTGCGGGCTCATCGGCGATGATCACACCTAAACAAAAAAACAATGCTACCAGGGCGCTTGCAAATCTCATGGCTCGATTCAAACCGCCAAATCCAGTGGCAGATCGGTGAGGTCGCGCAGTCGCCGCCCACCCACTATGGTTTGAAGCATTTCATATGCATCGGGGAACTCGTCCTTGTCCACCGATTCGATCAACTCGGGAAGAGCGATATGGTAAACGCAATCGATATCGCCGGTGCCGAGGGCAACCGAAGCCAAGCGACTTGGGAGGCACTCCGCCGTTACAATCACAAGATGAGGCACCCTTCCCTTGCGGTTGCGAATCAGGTTGAGGGCTTCCGAGCGAGCGTTTTGCGCCCTGTCACTGCGGAAGGTGAATTTGCAGGAAATGCAGGCATGGAGGATTGGATGGCTGTTGACCACTTGGCGAAGCGGTGTCCGGGAGGCAAGTTCACCGCCCAGAAAGATGCCCGCTTCGTTGATACGGTCGTCCGCCTCAGGGGTTCGTGAGATCACCACATCGGGACTGATGGCATAGTCATTCCCCAATGCAGAGGCCAGCTCTCTGTTTTCAGAGCAGAAGCGCGCCAAGTCAGCCAGATGCCGGTATTGATCAAAGAGCGAGATCGCGGAGTCATCCCTAGCTGTGATGCGTTGCACATTCCAAAGACCGAGCCTCAAGTGCTCCAAAGCGCAGAAGGTCTTTTTGAGAAAACCGCAGACCAACTCTTCAAACAAATCGCCCTGTAACTGACCCGGCAGCTTTTTGTGGTTTTTCTGGATACCGATTTTCTGTGCAATGGCGTTGGAGATCGCAACACTAGCCCTGTTGCTGAAATCCCCGTTGCTGACGGCGCGGACTGTCGAGCGCTGGGCCTTGTAGTCGTCGAAGGTTAGAAGATTCAGCTCTGCTATTTCCTTGAACAAATCTGCTCGGGCTTTGGTGAGTTTGATTTGCAAAGAATCAAATTTTGAACCGAGATTCCGCACGGATTGATTTTCTTCAATCGGACATCGAAAGGCTGGAGCACTCATCCCCCGTATCTTCATCTCTGCAGCAATAAAAAACAAGATGTTCTTTAAGAGAACACTTTTGCTTTGCGCTTTTGCTAAAAGCAGCCCTGTGCAAACGACTCCACCTTCGGGCAGCAAGCCAAGAAACGTGATTGGCAAGGGCTTGAAGGAACTCCGGAAACAATGTGTTCCCCCTATTACCCAAGACCAACTCTCCGGTCGATTGGCGAAGTTGGGAGTTCAATTAGACCGCGTGGCAATCGCAAAAATCGAGACCGGCCGCCGGTGTGTTTTTGATTACGAAGTCCAAGCTTTTGCCGTAGCCCTGGAGGTCGATGCCGCGATTTTGTTGTCACCAACTTTGGGCAAGACACAAAGCAAGATGGGGAAGCGAAATCCATGAGTTTTTGCATTCAAGGTTGCCTTGCCAAAGCAACGGGACGCGCAAAATCGGATGTGGCCAACAAGCTTATTAGCATGCTTCTCCACGAGACAAGTCGGAGGATTTGCAGCTATTACGGCTTGTCTGTTGGTGATCCACGTTATGGCGAGTCGGTATTTGCCGCTTTTGGGAACACATGCTGTTATTGTGATCAAATACTGGAAAACGACCGAACCGTTGTCGAGCATCCGGAGGGCATGAATCGGTTTCGCGCCGGATTACATATTTCTGGAAATGCACTTATTGCATGTAAGAAGTGTAACAATGAAAAACGGCGTGATGATCAGATGGCAGCCCTCACTCTTGCATCGACTGGTTGGGAGTCATTCCTTTCCCATGACTCGCGAAAATGCCCACCTGATTGCAAATCGTGCCTTTATTGGGCGAACAAGTATCCGGACTTTTCTGTTCGCTCGCAACACCTTGAGCAAGCCGCGCAACGGATCAGGGATTTCCAACTCGGGTATGGAGACTTTTTTAACTCCTCGCAGAAACTCAAACCCGTCCTGCTCGCCCGACTGAACTTGCTGTATCGAGAATGCCAGAGTTTTGCCTCAACCAAAATTGTGGCCAGCACCGAGTCCATTTTTGATAAGTTCGATTGGCCTTCCAAGTCATGAATAACGCGCTGGGTCCGATTTTGTGACTCAATTTTGAACACTAGGAACACCAAAAATGAGATAAAAAGCAGGTCAAAACTGCGCCGACACTTGACCGGCCAAAACATCACAATATTGTGATACCATGAAGACAGCGACCGTGCGCGACTTGCGCTATGATTTTCCGAAACTCGAAGCCTGGCTGGCTGGAGGGGAGGAAATTCTGATCACGAAGCACTCGAAGGCGGTGGCGAAAATCTCGCGTGCCACGGAGACTCCAGCGGCAAAGCTGCCGCCGCATCCGGATTACAGAGCCCGCTTGAAGCGCATCTGGGGCGACCGGGTATTCACTCAGGCCGAGGTGGACGAGATGCGGGCGTTTGAAACGGGCGAGCCATGATTGCCTATCCGGATACAAGTTTCCTCTGCTCAGTCTACAGGAAGCAAATCCACACACCGGCAGCGCTCGCCTACAGGGAGGCCATGACCGAGCCCCTGCATTTCACCCGCCTTTTGGAATTTGAATTTCTCCAAGCCATCGAGCTGCAAGTTTGGCTCCACTCGTCGGATCGCAAAAAGGGATACTCGCGTCGGGAGGCGGACCAAATGATCGAGGACTGGGAGACGGATATCGCATCTGGCCTCAATAAGCTCGTGCCCTATGATTCGGATGCCGTCTTGCGGTTTGCTGGCGCTTACTCGGAAAAACGCACAGCGCAAGGCGGGCACCGGAGTTTGGACATCCTGCATGTCGCGACTGCCGTTCACCTCGGAGCGAAGGAGTTTCTGACTTTCGATGGACGCCAGCGCACTCTGGCAAAGCACGCAGGTCTGAAATTGCCTTTGTAGAAAAGGGCCGCAGTGAGGACTTCTCCCCCCTCCCGTTCGGGGTTGTTGCTGGAACCTTGCTCCACCATGACTACGAACATCCACTTGATTCTTGAACGCGAACACCTCGAAAATCTCATTCCGCTTTTTGAGAAGCAGGGCGTCACGGATGAGATTCTCGACACCATCACGGACGAGGATTTGCGAACCTTGGGCGTCGAAAAGCTCGGAGAACGCCGTCGGGTTCTTCTCGCATTTGGCGAGGGGTCCGGCGGCCCGTTCGACCTCACCGCCACGGCACAGGTCGGCGGCGGCTTCTTGCCACAGGACTCGGAATTCTCAGGACAGAAAGTGGACCCCTTCCGGATTGGAAAATATCCGGTCACGCAACTCGAGTGGGAGCGGGTCAGAATCTGGGCCATGGCGCACGGTTTCAAATTGGAAGCTGGCGAAGGAAACGGCAGCCGCCACCCGATCACCCATGTGAGTTGGTATGACGCCGTCAAGTGGTGCAACGCCAAGAGCGCCATGGAAGACCTCAAACCGGTCTTCAGCATCAATGGAAAAATCTACCAAAATGGGGAATACGGCCCCGATGGCTCAACGCTGGTCGAGATGAACCCCGCAGCGGATGGCTACCGCCTGCCGACCGAGATGGAATGGGAGTGGGCGGCGCGCGGAGGCACTTTGAGTCAAGGATACCAATTCAGCGGAAGCGACAACCCCGACAAGGTCGCGTGGCACGAAAAAAACTCGAATGGTGGAGCTCATCCCGTGGGACAAAAGCAACCCAACGAACTCGGAATCCACGACATGAGCGGCAATGTCTGGGAATGGTGCTGGGACAAGGATGAGACCGGCTCCGCCTGCCGCATCCGCGGCGGAAGCTGGATGCAACTCGATGGACACGGAACGGTCGCCTATCGAGTCAGTCGAAGCCCGGACAGCCGATACACAGTCATAGGCTTCCGAATTGCGCGGAACATGTAGGGGAGAAAAAACTGCTCGGGGGGGGACTCGAACCCCCATGCCTTGCGGCATGCGCCCCTCAAACGCACGTGTCTGCAAATTACACAAAACAAAGGAAATATTTAGAAATATATTTCGAAGTATAAGCCAATAAAACTAGCACTTTTCTAAAAATATACAAAACATATACAATTTTTCCCACCTATACCCCCCATCAGTAAACAACCACCACCCTAGCCAATCTACCCAATAAGGTAACGGCATCGCCCCCACCCTCCAAAGTGCCGCCTAACCCAAGTTTCGCAAGAATCTCAAAAAAATAGCGCCAATTTGGCAATTTCGCGATCGGAGGTTTTGTAAACCGTTTATTATCAGCTATCGTGTTTTTCAACTTTCATTTGTAGTGCCTAAAAATTAAATATTTTTCTTGACTCGGCATTTTTTCTTTGTTATTTGTTGCGCGCATGTATTTTAGGACTAAATCTATCAAGGGCTCACAGCTCGTTCAACTCGTTCATTCCTATCGCAATAGCGATGGTTTACCTCGTCAGCGCGTCATCGCTTCCCTCGGCGACGCCAAACTCCCAGAGGCCGAAAAATCTCTCATCGCAAGCGCGGTCGAACGCCGTATCCATGGCGAAGGCGATTTTTTTGACTCCTCTCTCTCCCCGGAAGCAACCGCATGGGTCGATCGCATCGTCCAGCTCGCAGGAC
>JBIKUM010000014.1:0-17217 GCA_044347585.1 Terrimicrobiaceae bacterium | reverse complement strand
CAGCTTGGGAATCGTTAGTGGGCCGGTTCCCTTTCCGAGGGTGTGCACAGTGAGAATCACCAACGCCGGAGCCAGCAGCAGGAAAAGCGCTCCATGGCTGAATTTGATGCGTTTGATGTCGAATTCCTCGCCAAACAAAATTGCCGCAGCCAGCACCACAAGCATTGTGAGTGGTAAGTAGAGGAGTTCCGGACGGAAGCCAAGCGGTGCCCAGGCGTAGCGGATGAATGCAAAGATCGTCAGCGTGATCGCGAGCAACTGATAGAGGAAAAAAACCAGCCGGAAAGGCCTCGACCAAGAGGCAAAAAATTTCGCCAGCGACTCGGATCCCGACTCCCTGCGGGCCAAGTGGTGCGTGACCAAACCGAAGATCAGAAGTCCCAGAAAATTCGGGATCGCGAAGGTCAGCAACCCGAAGAGTCCGAATTGCGTGGTGAATTGAACCGAGAAGAACAGGCCGAGTCCCCACATCCAGGAAAGCGCAATCGAGATTCCCCAGAGCACGGCGCCAAGAGCGCGGGGGATTTGAAGAGGCGATGATTTAGCCATTGATGCCCTATTCATACAACGGGCGTGGTGAAGTCGCAACCTCTTCCAAATTTCAACAACCGCGCCTTGTTCTTTTAAAAAACGAGGCTCACTTTTGCGTTCAATTGACGGGCAGGGCCATTTATCAAGGACGCGTGTTGTTTCATTCCCAATCTTCCCCTGTTTTCCTGACCGGTTGCGGCGTTCTGGCCGGAGGGGTGGATTCCGTGGAAGGGCTCTTTGAATGCCTGTGCGATGACAAGCCCGTTGGCGGTGTGCTTCCCGACTCGAAATCGCTGGGGGAGATGGCGGGATTGGACCCTGGGGATGCTTCGATTCTGGCCCGTCACCAGCTTCTCGCCTTGGCCGTGGTGGAGCGCGCTTGGAGTTCTGCGGGACTTCCCGCCGAACGCAACCGCCTCCGCGGGGAGGGAACGAAACACCGCTTGCCTGCGATCGGGTGCGTCAGCGGAAGTTCGCTCGGGGGCTTGGTGGCAATGGAGGAGGACACAGCCGGAACCGAAAAATTTTCACCGTATTCGATCAGTCGATGGCGGGGAAATGCCATCGCAGCCGCTGCGACGGTTCGATACGGGCTCGGTGGTGCGGATTTCTCGCTTAACGCAGCCTCCGCCACCGGAGCGCAGATTCTTTACTTTGCTGCTTCATTGGTCGCCTCGGGAATGCTGGATGCCGTGGTGGCCGTGGCGGCGGATGCGGCGGTATCGCCGTCGCTGAGATCCGCCATGGGCCGTGGCGGCAGTGTGACGCGGAATTCGGATTGCAGGCCCCTGAGTGCTGGTCGCTCTGGAATGCTCCCTGCGGAAGGTGCCGCCTGTGTGATTTTGGAATCCGCCGCCCATGCCTCGTGGCGTGGCGCGTTGCCCCTGTCCAAGTGGCTTGGTGGAGGGTGTGCCAACGAGGCTCGGCATCTCATGGCTCCGGACCCCGGAGCGCAGGTGCTTGAGGGACTTCTTTTGGATGCAAAAAATCAAGCCGCGCCGGTGGATTGGATTTCGCTTCATGCCACTGGGACGCCTCGTTTCGATGCGGCGGAGATCGCCTGTGTGCGCCGTGTTTTTGGAAAGGAAGCGCCTTGGATTTCCGCCATGAAAAGAACGACCGGCCATGCGCTGGCGGCCTCCGGGCTTCTGGAGGCGAGTCTTCTCGCCGAGGGCCTGCGTATCGGGAAATGGCCTGCCTGGCCGGGGAACATAGACCCTTCTTTTGAACTTCCCGCAAATCCGGCGCCTCCCGCGCATCCGCCCGCCACAGCCCTTCAGATCGGGCAGGGCATGGGAGGCACTGTGGTGGTCAACCTGCTGGGCAGGGCTTGAAGCGGCCGCCTACAACCTCGAAGTCGTGTTGCCCGTCCATTTCTGAAGAAGCTCCAGCCACTGCTCGGACATTGTGAATTGCAGCATGGCATCATTGATTTGCTTGTAGTCCTTGTGGCCCTCGTGAACGGGAATGGCGAGAAAAGCCTCTCGGAGGCGGAAGGCGGGGATATTGATATGGACTCGCGGCCTGCGCGCGGCGAATTCCCGGCGCACATAGGAAAGGGTGTTGCGGTCGCCCACGACGGCTTCGATTTTGCCGGTGGCCAGGTCTTCGAACGCATCCGGGATGTTTTCGTATTCGTGGGTCATGACGCCGATGCGTTGCAGGATTTGAGCGGAGAGGGATCCTCGGAGGGCTCCACAAGAGAGGTGGTTGAAGTCCGATATGCTTTCGATGCTGTTGTTCAATTGCGTCGAAGCCATGCTCGATGTGACCGTGGCTGTGAAGGCGGAGACCAGCACCACGCCGAAAATCATCCAGAAAACAGCGATGATCCGCCCGGCGATGGTCGCCGGTGTTTTGTCACCGTAGCCGACAGTGGTCATAGTGACCGCCGCAAACCAAAGCGCGGAGCCGATGCCTGTGATGCCTCCGCGGAAATGCCCGGCACCATGATGCCGCTCGGCGAACCAGAGCAGGAGGCTGATCGCAAGCATGGCCACAAAGATGCCGACGAGATACTTTGCGATAGTCCAATTGAAAAAATCCTTAAGGACGCTTTTCCATGACGACTCCCAGCTGACTTTGTTTAGAGCTATGCAGAGGCTTGAAGTTAGAAAAGGCTGGGTGAAATCCACGATTTTCTCGGCTTCTGGAGTCACTTCAATCTCGCCGGCTGCCGCGTCGATTTTCCCTTCCGCCACCTGCTGGATGAGATTTTCGTAGGGCACTTCGACGAATTCAATCGGCAGTCCGGTGTTTTCGCTGATTCCCTTCCAGAGACCCGGGGCAAGGCCAGTCCAGGTGCCGTCTGGATTTTTCAAGGCATATGGCGGCTTCTCGTGGATGCCAATGCGCAACGGCGTCTTGGCCTCGCTGGCTTGCACAGCTTGAAATGCGCCTGCGAGAAGAAGCAAAAGCAAAGCCAAGCGAACCGCCCAACTCCCCAAGCTGCTTCGTATTCCAATTCCCCGCATTATTGACCTCGCCGGATGCGCGATCCGGGGAAGTTGACAATGAAACGCCATACGATTTTCTCGCGGTTTTCGATTTCCCAGTTTTCAGGGTTTACCTTGCAAGGGACTTCGTAGCGGCGGATGTCGATGACGGTGTCGTAGCCGCGATCGGCAAAGATATCGATGATCATGGCCAGCACGAGCGGGTCTGCGAGCAGGGGGTTCTCAGAGTTGATGTGTGCCCGGCCGGACATGTTGTGCCGGCGGATGATGGGCATGAATTTTTCATCGATAAGCGCAACGGACTGCTCGAAAAGATCGGGGTGCTCGGCGTTGTAGGAGTCCAACCGCATGACGAGCTCCTGCCTGGCATGAATGCTCAACTCCCTGGCGATCGGGATGCGGGAAATCTTGTCGAAAGTGCTCTGATCCAGCTCCAGCGAGCTTTGATAGCGCAGTTCGTCCTGGATGCGGCGCTGCACATCATCCACCGTGCCATGTGCATTGACATAGTGGTAGTGGAAGACTTGGCGCAGGGTTTTCAGCGACTCGTAGGTGACTTCCTTGAAGGTGCGGTAACGGTTGCGTGCAGCCTCGTCGGACAAATCCGTGGCACGCGTTTCAACCAACTCCCCGACGCCGGAAGCCTCCACAGAGGCGTTGTGAGCGCGGGCGCGCTCGCCACGGAGAATCTGACGACGAACGGATTCGGCCTCGTCCACGAAGAGCACGACGATGTGGAACATCGGTTTGCGAAACTGCGCAGCGAGGGGCGTTCCGATATACTGGTGGCGCAGATTATTGAGCTTCTCGTGAAGCAGGCGCAGGCAGAGGACCTGGACTTTCGTGCGTGGGTAGCCATCCACCACCACGCCGGTTTGGTTTTCGGGATGCAGTAGCGCTCGCAGGAGGAGACCGGTCACCTCGCGGTCGCCAACCATCATGCCCGCATCGATGAGCTTGCGCGCGGCCGGGCTCTGGAGCAGGGAACTTACCACGATCGGCTCAGCGGTGAGGCTGCGATAGTTCTGGATGAACCTCGTCTGCGTGCCTTTGCCGGCACCGGGAGCGCCATTCAGCCAGATGACCTCATTGGGAAATTTGAGCCCTTCGATGCCGACTTCATCGACCAAATCCTGCCAAGCGGCATTGAAGATGAGATTGGCATCCTTGACTTCGAGGTCGATCGCTTGGGGGTTCGAGGCTTTGGAGTGCTGCGTGGGAGGAGCGGGATCTTGAGAGGTTTTCATCAAAAGTTGCGCCGAACTTGGCAGATGTTCTCTCCAAACTCAACGCCTTTCACCCGATAAGCTGGCTGGCATCCTCGATGGTTAGGCCTGTAACGGACTCCGGATCGAGTAGTTCCATGCTGAGGGTCTTCTTTTTCGCCTGCATTTCCAGCACGCGATCCTCGACCGTGTCGCGGGCGATGAGCTTTATGGAAGTGACGACATTTTTTTGCCCGATGCGGTGGGCGCGGTCTGTGGCCTGGGCCTCTACCGAGGGATTCCACCACGGGTCGAAATGAATGACGGTATCCGCGCCGGTGAGGTTGAGGCCTGAACCTCCGGCTTTGAGGCTGATGAGAAAAACGGAGATGGTCGGGTCGGATTGGAAGCGCTCGACCACGGCCCCGCGATCTTTTGTGGAACCATCCAGCCTGCACCACGAGATGCCGGCCTCGTCGAGTGCCGGCGCAATCAGGTCGAGCATCGAAGTGAATTGGCTGAAAACGAGTGTGCGATGGCCGCCATCCACTGCCTCGCCGAGGAGCTCCAGCAGGGCTTCGAGTTTCGCCGACGGCGCGTTGGATTCGCCATTCAGCAGGCGAAGGTCGCAGCACGCCTGACGCAGACGCAGGAGGGCGGTGAGAACCTTCATTCGGGCGGCTCCACCGGACTCGCGCACGGCATCGACCTCGGCGCGCGCGGCAATCTGGAGCTGCGTGTAGGCGGCTTTTTGGTCTGGCGTAAGCTCCACCTGCACGACTTGTTCGATCTTCGGTGGAAGTTCCTTGAGGATTTCCGATTTCGTGCGGCGAAGCATCCATGGTTTCACGCGACGGAGCAACCGTGGCCAAACGCCGGCGGATTCCCCGGCGGCGAGTGGTTTTTCGTAGCGTTCCTGGAAATCCTTCCGCGTGCCGAGATAGCCGGGCAGCAGAAAGTCGAAGAGCGACCAGAGGTCGCGGATCGAGTTTTCAAGCGGTGTTCCGGTGAGGATGAACCGGGCTTTTGAGCGGATGGCACACGCTGCCCGGGCGTTCTGGCTGTCGGGATTTTTGATGTGCTGGGCTTCGTCGAGTATGGTTGTAGAAAATGCCAGTGCTTTGTAGTGCTCGGCATCCCGGCGCAGTAGGGCGTAGCTGGTAATGACCAGATCATGGTTTGGGATTTTCGCGAATTGCCCGGCGCGTTCGGAACCCTCGACGGTCAACACGCGCAATTGTGGACAGAACGCCGCTGCCTCGCGGCTCCAATTCCAGACCAGCGAGGAGGGGCAAACCACCAAGTGTGGACCGGGAAGAGACTCCATCATCGCCAGCGCTTGAATTGTTTTTCCAAGCCCCATCTCGTCCGCAAGAAGCCCTGCCTCGCCTTGGCGGGCATTTTTCAAAAGCCAGAGAGCCCCTTCCACCTGATAAGGCCGCAGGCGTTCGCGAAGGGGGCCGAGCGCCCCCGCATTGAGGTCGGCAGCGGGTGCGGGCATTTGCCCCGTCCAATCGGCAATGCTCGATTCGATGTAGCCGCGTTGGGATTCCCGGAGTTTGTAGGCACCGCGTTCCTGCGAGGGATCGCAGTCCCGGAGGACCTCCTCCAAATCACTCGCCAGTTCGGCGTCCGGCACGGCCAGGCGTCCATCGGCGAGACGAAGCTGGGGTTTTCCACTTTGCAGCAGTCGTTGTAGATCCTGGGCACTGAGAACAGCCTCCTTGCCTGCGGTGAAGTGGATATGGAAATCCAGCCAGCCATCGCTCCGCTCCTTCAGTGCGAAGCGTGGCTCGAAGCGGACGATATCCTTGGTGACATGTTGAAACCGCTCGCCTTCCTGGATGCTCCACTCCTTTTTGAGCCGGGGCAGATCGGTAGCGAAAAATCGGACGATGGTATCCTCTCCGCGCAACACGGCTTTTCCTTTGTCGTTTTCGAATCCACACCCTACGAGCTTCGCCAGTGCTGCGGCTTCGGCCATGGGATTTTGAACTCCCTCTTGCGAGTAATGAAACGAAATCGCCCCTTCAAGATGGCGCAGCGAGCCTTCGATGGAAAACTCCACGCGCGGGCACTCGGCTGTCACCGCTTGTGGCGCCGAGGTTTTCATGATCGAGGGGGATTGTGCCGCACGCTTCGGAGCCGGCGCGATGATTTCGAGCGCGGCAGCGATGGCATGGGCGCAGATCACTCCGCGCTGTCGCGAATCCCGGCATGGACAGAGATTCTCGACATCCACTGGATTCTTGATTTTCAGGCCTGTCGAAAATTCCTTCCCTCCCTCGCTGATTCGTCCCTTCAGCACGGGAGGCTCGTAGCTGGCTTCGCTGATTCGTCCCGCGTCGCGGATGGCTTTTGCCTCTTTGAAAACCGGCCAACCGCCGAGCGAGACGAGGAATTTTTCTGTGATTTCCATGTGGGGCAAGGGTCATTGTGATAGCCCGCAGCCGATCTTCATGAAATGAGAAACTCCTCATCCTTGACACCTCGCACGCCCAAGGTTCTACATGGAAAAAATGAAACCCGCCCTCGTTGCCGCCTCACTGGCCCTTCCGCTGCTCGCTTCCTGCACCACTCTTCAAAACCGCAGGGATCTTTACTCACCCCAGCCGGTCAATGGTCCCTATACCCGCATGCTGAAAGACGGAAGTTGGCGCAAACAAAAGCCGGCGCCTGTCAAAGTGGCTCCCGAATCCTCTGCGGACGGCTCCGCTTCGCATGATTCGAAGGAAGTGAAGCCGCCCGTCGGCGGGGAAATTTAAGGGGCCATTTCGGTGGAAGCAGCGGGCGAGGGTTCTGCTTTGGGCGGTTTGATTTTATCCAAAACATCCGCCAGCGAGGGATCCGCAGTGAGCATGGCTTCGCGCATGGCTTTTTGGAAATTCTTGGCGGCCTCGCGCCGTTCCTCGGGCGTTTGAGCTGATTTCATGGCCGCCTCCGCCGATTGAACTGCTGGTGCCTGCTTGGCGATTTCGCGGGCGGCTTGGTGACGATCGCGTTCCGCCGGCGGGAGCTTCTGGATGGCACTCTCCATTGCTCCTGCGGGTCGTTGTTTTTTTTCCTTGGCCCCGGACTCCTTTTCCTTCGACTTCACAAAATCGCCGAGTTTTGCGGCGAGTTCGGGATCCTTGGATGCTATCGCCTCGCGCATGGCATCCCTCAATTTCTTCGAAGCGGCCTCGGCCTCTTCGCGAAGGGCTTGGATTTTCGGATCCTTCATGGCCTCTTCCCGCGCCGCCTTGAATTGATTCCGCACTTCCTCGGGTAGGCTTTCGATGAATTCTCGCTGCTTCCTCCATTCACCGGCTCCCTGTTTTTGGGAGTCTGGCGAGGCGGCGGGTTGTTGGGCTGTGGCAAGAAGCGGGAATCCGCATAGGGCTCCGATGGCAATGAGTGTTTGGATGGGTTTCATATGTCAAAATCTCAAACCCGCAGAGATTCGAAAAGTTGCGGACTTTTATTTGGCGGTCGCGATTTCGTTTTGGGTGACCGGCAGGCGGATGATGAATGTCGCCCCCTCGCCCGGGGTGCTGCGGAGGGAGATTTGCCCACCATGTGCGAGGACGATGTTTTTCACAATCGAGAGGCCGAGTCCTGTTCCTCCGGCATCGCGAGCCCGGTGTTTGTGCACGCGGTAGAATCTTTCAAAAATGTGGGCCTGATCCTCAAGGGGTATGCCGACGCCGTTGTCGGAAATCAAAATCTCCACCCAATCTCCTGCAAGGCCCGCGCTGATCCGGATCATGGGCGAGCGGGATTCCCCGTGGCGAATGGCATTGTTCAGAAGATTCCAATAAACCTGCTCGAGCCTATTTTCATCGGCATCCGCGAAGACGGCGTCCTGCTCCCAGTTCAATTCAAAAACGGCCTGTCCAGCCGTTCCACTGGTGTCCAAGTTTTCGATGACCCGCTGCGCGAGCTTGTGGAGGTTCACGCGCGAAAACTCCAAGCGCCGCCCCTTGCCCTCCATGCTGGAAATCGTGAGCAGGTCCTCCAGAAGCAGGAAAAGCCTTTGCACATTGCGATGGATGGCCTGCAGCGAGGTGGCCGTCATTTCCGGATCCTCTGTGGCGCCGTCCTGAAGCGTTTCGACATAGCCGTTGATGACGGAGAGGGGTGTGCGGAATTCGTGCGAAACATTTGCCACGAAATCCCTGCGGGCCGCTTCCAGTGTCCGGATGGCTGTGACATCCTGAAACACCAGCAACACAGCCTGCGGAAGCTGGTCGGAATTCCTCGACATGGGGGAGATGTGAATGTCGAAATGCCTTTGTTGGACCGGACCCGTCGCCGAGGGGAATTCAAAAACCAGCGCCAGGTCCTGCTTGCCGCCGTTCGAAAGGGTCGCTGTGACCGCCTGCTCGATTTCATGTCGTCGGAAGACCTCAAGCACGGAGCGCCCCACATGGGATTTCGCGGCTGGGAAGAACGCTTCGAGGGATTCATTGACGAGGGTGATCCTTTTTTCGCGGTTGGCGATTACGATGCCTTCTTTCATGCCGGAGAGGATGCCGCGCAGGCTGAGTCCACCTTCCACCATTTGCTCGTCGAGTTGGCGGAGGCGCTCGGCGATTTTTCGGATGTGCAGGGCCGTGGCCTGGTAGGTCGAGGGCTCGGAGTCGAGGACCGGGAGTTGGAAGTTCCCGCCTGACAGTTGCCGGATGTCCTCGCGGATGCGGTTCAGCGGGCGGATGAATCGATGGTGGATCAACCAAACCGCGACACCCACTGCGGCCAGAATCAGGAAAATGCCAGTCGCGCTCAAGCTGCGGAATCCGTATTGAAGCGGTAGCCTTGCCCCCTGATGGTTTCCAACTTGGCTGCATGGTCACCGAGTTTTTCGCGAAGGCGCCGCATATGTGTATCTACCGTGCGGGTGTCCGCTCCGGTTGAATACCCCCAGACATCGCTCAGAAGACTCTCGCGGGTGAGAATCCTGCAGCGATTGGTGACGAGGTTGAGCAGGAGCTTGAACTCGATCGTGGTAAGATCCAGTCTTTGATCATTCAGCGAGGCCCGTAGGGCGGTCTTGTCGATGGAAATACCGTCCACATCAAGCACATTGACCTCTTCGGCTGCGCTGCGAATGCGCCGCAGGAGGCCTTGCACACGGAGGACGACCTCTTTCGGGCTGAACGGCTTGGTGACATAGTCGTCGGCTCCGAGTTCCAAACCTTTGACGCGGTCCTTCACCTCGCTGCGGGCTGTGAGCATGAGCACTGGAATCGTCGAGGTCTCGCTGTCGGCCTTCAAGGCGCGGCACACTTCCAAGCCGGTCATTCCCGGCAGCATGAGGTCCAGCACAACGGCGTCGGGCCTTTTGGAGCGCACAGCAGCAAGGCCCGCATCCCCGGAATTCGTGATCTCCACTTTGAATCCGGCTTTCTTGAAATGGTAACGCAACAAGTCCACCACATCGCTTTCATCTTCGACCAACAGCACGGTGTCATCCATGGGGCCTCCTTAAACAAGTGCCCGACGACCTGCAAGGGGACAAATGCAACAAAAAGATCAGGTCACCGCTTGGTGGTTCAGAAAAAACAATTAAAAACTGAACCGCGGTGACCTGAGTTGTTGTCTCAACTGATAATTTAGACCTGCGCTCCATCGCGGTGTTCAAAGTTTTTTCAAAAAAAATTTCAGACATCCAAAACCAGCCCCACCGGACAGTGGTCGCTGCCGGGGATGTAGTCGTGGATGAATGCGGATTTCAGGGATGGGGTGAGCTTGGACGATGCGCAGAAGTAATCGATACGCCAGCCGATGTTCCTCTCCCTCGCCCCGTTCTGGTAGCTCCACCAGGTGTAGCGCCCACCGCCCGGCTCGAAATGGCGGAAGGTGTCTACATACCCCGCCGCCAGCGTGAGGTCGAAGGCCTCCCGCTCCTCGATCGTGAATCCAGCGTTCTGCGTGTTGTCCTTCGGCCTCGCCAGATCGATCTCTCGGTGAGCCACATTCATGTCGCCGCAAAAAATGACGGGTTTGGTTTTTTCGAGTGCCGTGAGGTGGTCAATAAATGCCGGCGTCCATTCCTGCGTGCGGTATTCGAGTCGAGTCAGTTCACGCTTGGAATTGGGCGTGTAAACATTCACCAGGAAAAAATCTCCCATATCGGCGCTGATGACGCGTCCTTCCTTGTCATGTTCCTCGCGGCCTATGCCATTGATGACGCTCCGGGGCTTCTTGCGGGTGAGGATTGCCGTGCCGGAGTAGCCGGGCTTGATCGCCGCATTCCAGAAAACCTCGTATCCATCGAATGTCCGTGGCACCTGTTCCTCACGGGCTTTGACTTCCTGCAGGCAGATCACATCGGGCTTTTCGGCCTCGAGGTAATCCATGAATCCCTTGCCGAGGATCGAGCGAATGCCGTTCACATTCCATGAGATCAATTTCATGGAACCAGAGAAACATTCCGCAGGCCCGATCCGCGAGAGCGAAATGGCATCCCGGTTCAGTTTGTTCCTTTTGCCCGTTTCAGCGAACGCGCGTGATGGAACAGGTATTGTTGGACATAGCCCGCATAGGGGCCGAGGCGCCGCCGTGCATAGCGGGCGAGTTCACCCGCTGTGCCGTCGCGCCCGCCGCGCATGGTGAGCAGGATGCGGTGAATCCATGTGTCGATCGGAACAGCGTCGAGGCGCTCATAGGCAAAAAGCAGAATGCAATTCGCCACCTTCACGCCCACCCCCGGAAGCGTCGTAAGGGATTTGCGCAGCGCCGGTGTTTTTTGTTTGGCGATTGTATCGAGGCTCAGCCTGCCTTCGGCGAGGATGCGGGCCGTTTGAAGCAAATTCGCGGCCCGGTAGCCCAGACCGCAATCCCGGAGGATGGCCTCAGTTGACCCCGCCATTTTCTCGAACGAGGGATAGGCCTTTATTTTTGAGCCTTCCACGGGTGTGCCGAGTCTTTCCCGCATGGCCAATGACATGGAGCGGATGTGGGCGACTTGCTTCATCGAACTCGTGATGAATGTCGCCGTGCACTCCCAGTGTGGCTGGCGGAGGATGCGCATTCCCTCGCAAGCGGAGAGGGCTGCTTGGCTCATCGGATCACTCGGAAATGCGGCGGCGATTTGTTCCAGCGGGTGATCCAACGCAAAGTGCCGCGCAATCGTTCCGGGGTCGCCTTCATGCACAACAAGACGCCGGTTTTTTTCTGAAACCCGCACCGGCATGGCTCCAATGAGTCCGCTCCAGGAGGCGTCCGCATTTTGGTTCCAGTGGAAGACCTGCCCGCTCTGCAGGGTCGCAGCGAGGTCGATCCGGGAGGAGAAGAGATCGCTCACGCCTCCTCCAGCCAAGCCAGCGCCTTCATATAGCTCTGTCGCTCCAAATAGTGGCGGAGATTCGGATCGGTATCCGGCGGCAGGCTGCCAACCAACCCTTCCAGCGTGGCCGCCGCAGACTTCAACGCCTCCAAATGCGCCGCCGCATCGCGGTCGCGGAAGGCGTGGTCGGCCACGATGTCCAGGCGGGCTTTGACAGCGGCATGAAGTGTCTTGTGAAGGGTGGCGTGGTCGCTCATGGCTGTTATTTCATAGGGAATTTGCCGTCCTGCCACAAGCCGCCGAGTTCCTCCTTCCCATGTCGTGATTCGTTTCCATAATGACGCGCAAAATTCCCATGATCTCAAACCTGCTCAGCGCCCTCGGAGGCTCCACAGACAGCATCGTCGCCTCGTTCCTCAAACCCGAACTCGAAAAACATCTCGCCGGCATCGGCACGGTGCAAAAAATCGAACTCGATACCCCCAACAAGCGCGCCTCCGTGACCCTCTCCATGCAAGGCGACCCCAATCCGGTCAAAATCCAGATCGACCGCTACTCCCTCGCTCCATCCGCCGCAGGCTCCCTGCTAACGATCCACGATTACTCCTGCCCGACACACGAATGGCTCGCCAAGCTGGCAAAAAAATTCAAACCGACCTTCGAAATCCCTCTTCCCGTCCCCTACGCCATGGCCAGCGCGCTGGTGTGAGGAATTTTGAGCGTTGGTGTGTGCTGGACAGGCTCCGCCAAGGCGGAGTCACGAAGTTGCGATCCAGGTCTTGAGGAGAGCGAGGGCTTGCAGCCCCAAAAGGCCAGCGCGACGCCTGCGACAAGAAGGACCGGGACAATGATCGATGGGCTCACGGCATCAACCTACCCGGAGCAGGAAAAATGGCGAATTTCATCGCAGGCACGCACACGGCAGGAAAGAATTTGGCAGGAATGTGCCAACCCAATAACAGTGCGAATCCCGCGTGCTCGACCACTCCGTATCGCATCCCAGTTCTCTCGTCGTGAGTCGGAATATCCCGCTCTTCATTGCCTTTCGCGTCTTCTTCAATGCGCGCTTCTATTACCCGGTTCTTGGGGTTCTTTTTTTGGATCTGGGTCTGAGTTTGGAGCAGTATGCCACCCTGAATGTAATCTGGGCGGTAACGATTCTGCTGTTGGAAATCCCATCTGGAGCCTTGGCGGATGTCATCGGCAGGCGATGGATGGTGATACTCGCTGGAGCCCTCATGGTCGGGGAAATGGCCGTTTTCGCCTTTGCTCCCGCAGGAGCGTGGCTTTTCCCGCTGTTGGTTCTGAATCGAATCCTGAGCGGCGCGGCCGAAGCCTGCGCCAGCGGTGCGGACGAAGCGCTCGCCTACGACTCGCTGCCTGCCGATGGCCGCGAGGAAAGGTGGCGAGCTGTCTTGGCAAACCTCATGAGGTGCTCATCCGGCGGTTTTTTCGTCGCCATGATTCTCGGTGCCTTGGCTTTCGATCGCCATTTTTTGGACGCGGCGGCAAATCTCCTCGGCTGGAGCGGTGGACTCGGCAGCACCACTCGATGGCCGGTCTATCTGACGCTGGCTACCTCCGTGCCGGCATTGATCTGTGCTCTGGCCATGCGAGAAACTCCTTTCGGCGACAAGTCCGAGTCTCGGCGGCATCCTATGCGCGAGGCACTCGGCAATATCTTGACCGCTGCGCGTTTCGTTTTCTTCGACACGCGGGTTCGCCTGCTTTTGCTTTGCGCCATCTTGTTTGACTCGCTCGTGCGCTTGTTTCTCACCTTTGGCAGCAATTACTATCGGCTCATCGAAATCCCTGAATTTGTAAATGGTCTCCTCGGTTCGTTCTATGCCTTGCTGGGATTCTCGGCTGCAACCCTCGCCAGACGCATGGCATCCAACCTCACTCCCGTGCGGGTATTCTCACTGCTTGCAGCACTGATTTTTTCCGGCCTCGTCGGTCTGTGCCTCGCCACGCCAATCTGGGGAGTGTGGGTGGTCATTCCCTTCGGGCTTTCCATGCCGATGATGTCCTATTTCGTCTCAAACTACCTGAACCAATGGACCGATTCCTCCCTGCGCGCCACAGTCCTGAGCTTTCGCGGAATGGCTCTGAACATCGGCTACGCCGTTGCAGGCATCTGCTTTGCAAGCCGTGTCTCGAGCATCCGCGCCTCCGGTTCTGTCACCTCGGAAGACGCCATTTTTGGAAAAGCCCTGCTCAGCTTGCCAATCGCCTTCGCTCTCGGCTGCATGGCACTCGCCCTCATCGCATGGCGGAGCAAAGGAAAAATCTCAAGTGCGTCCGATAGTTCCTGCGCTTAGGCCGCTGAAGCAGTTTCCATCGGCCTTGATCTGAGTAAAAAATCCTACTGACGGGTGTGTAGGGAAGTGGCTGGACCCGGAATCGAACCGGGGACACGAGGATTTTCAGTCCTCTGCTCTACCAACTGAGCTATCCAGCCGTGAAGGGGACGGTGAAAATATGACGACGGTTTTCAGGACGCAAGGATTTATCGCGGGGAAAATTTGGCGCGTTCGTTGGCGGCGCGTCTGGATTTGAAAAACTCGACTTGGCCGCACGGGAAGCTGTGATATTTTGCGGGTGTGAAAAAAGCGTCACCTCCTGTTTTCAAGGCAAAAACCCCGGTTTCGATTTGGATCAAAGCGGTGGGGTTTGGTTTGTTGGTCTTTGCTTTTATTCTTTTTGCTGTCTGGCAAATGGGCACTGGAATCACCGATGCGAAGATGACCGGGACTGTGGTGGCCAAGGATTTTAAGCCGATGGCGGAGCCGGAGAAGCAAATCACGATTCACAAGGGGGGCGATGTGAGGACGGACAAGGTCGATGGGGACTATGTCATCACGGTCGAGGTGCCGCAGAAGGACGGGACTAAGAAATCCTATACGGTTTGGCTGAATGATAAGGCGCGATACGATGCTGTGAATGTTGGCGACAACTTTGA
Source organism: Terrimicrobiaceae bacterium (assembly GCA_044347585.1). GTDB lineage: Bacteria > Verrucomicrobiota > Verrucomicrobiia > Chthoniobacterales > Terrimicrobiaceae > UBA967. The sequence continues at coordinate 2,793 of JBIKUM010000014.1, read as the reverse complement.
TGTCGGTCCCTATCTGGTTCGTTAGCTGCGCCGTGGTCGTTCTTTTTTGAACGAACGCGACAGGCGGCTTGTCACATTCCCTCGCAACCGCAAAAATCCCGATTCCGATTTTTCAATGAGCATCAATACTTCCGAATTAACCCAGCAAGTTCAAGAAAACCGCCAGTGGGTGGAACCCCTCGTCAATGAAGTCTCCCGCGTGGTGGTGGGGCAAAAAGTCCTCGTCCACCGCCTCCTCATCGGCCTTCTTTCAAATGGCCATGTCCTCCTCGAGGGTGTGCCCGGTCTGGCGAAGACGCTAACGGTCCGCACGCTGGCGAACTCGATCCGCACGGGCTTTCAACGCCTTCAATTCACTCCCGACCTGCTTCCGGCGGATCTCATCGGCACGCTGATCTACAATCCGCGCGACGGCGAGTTCAGCACAAAGCTGGGGCCGATTTTTTCAAACCTGATCCTTGCGGACGAAATCAACCGCGCTCCGGCCAAGGTGCAGAGCGCGTTGCTGGAGGCCATGCAGGAGCGCCAAGTTACGATTGGCGAGCAGACCTTCAAACTGCCGGATCCCTTCCTCGTTCTGGCCACGCAGAATCCCATCGAACAGGAGGGCACCTATCAACTACCTGAAGCGCAGCTCGACCGTTTCATGCTTAAGGTGCATGTGGGATACCCGACCCGTGAAGAGGAGCGCTCGATCCTTGATGCCATGGCCACTTCTTCACCGCGCCTTGGAGTGGAAGCAGTAGTTGGCCCGGAGGAGATCATCCGCGCCCGAGGAGTGGTGAACGACATCTATGTGGATGACCGGGTAAAGGACTACATCGTCAACATCGTCTGGGCGACGCGTGATCCGGCGTCGGCGAAGCTGAAGCTCGATGGCATGCTGCGTTACGGGGCTTCTCCACGCGCAACAATCTTCCTTACGCTGGCGGCAAAAGCGAATGCCTTCATCGCCGGTCGCGGCTATGTGACGCCGCAGGATGTGAAGAGCGTGGGGATGGATGTTCTCCGTCATCGCATCGGCGTGAGCTACGAGGCGGAGGCTGAGTCGATAACAACGGAGTCGGTCATCGAGCAAATTTTCGCCGGAGTGCCGGTGCCTTGAGTTTGGATAAAACCGATGCCTTTCCGCGCGAGCGGGAGTGCTGTTTCCCGAACAAGCCATGACGCGAGATCCCAAGGAAATTCTCAAAAAAATCCGCCGCATCGAGTTGCGCACCCGAAGGCTGGTGAACTCGATCTTCGCCGGCCAATACCACAGTGTGTTCAAGGGCCGGGGCATGAATTTCGAGGAGGTCCGGGAATACGCCCCGGGTGATGAAATCCGTTCCATCGATTGGAATGTCACGGCGCGGATGAATGTGCCTTACATCAAGAAATTCACCGAAGAGCGTGAATTGACAGTCATGCTCCTCGTAGATGTGAGCGCCTCGGGGCTATTTGGCAGCATCGAGCTCAGCAAGCGCGAACTCGCTGCCGAGGTCGCCTCGATCCTGGCCTTTAGCGCCATCAACAACAACGACAAGGTCGGGCTGCTGCTCTTCACCAACGAGGTGGAGCTCTTCATTCCACCGAAAAAGGGTCGTCTGCACACGCTGCGCTTGATCCGCGAAATGCTCTATTTCGAGCCCAAGGAGAGGGGAACAAATCTCGCTGGCGCGCTGGATTACATGAACCGAGTCATCTCTCGCCGTGCTGTGGTTTTCATGATCTCGGATTTCATGGCACCGGATTTTACCAAGGCGCTCACGGTCACCAGCAGGCGGCATGATTTGGTTGCTATGCCGGTCACGGATCCCGGCGAAAGCGATTTGCCCGATGTTGGCATCGTCACTCTGGAGGATGCGGAAACCGGCGCGCAAATAGATGTGAACACCTCCAGTAGGGCGGTGAGGCGAGGGCTTTTTGAACTCAACGAGGAAAGAATGCGGGCGCTGGACCGGCTCCTGCGAAGCCGACGCGTGGATGTCGTGCCACTCTCCACAGCCGAGGATTATCTGATCGCGCTCCGGGCGTTTTTTGATCAACGCGAACGCCGACTTTCCGCATGAATCCCGCCGCACCAAGTCCCACTCCCGCCCCGCTGAACGATATCGTCGGGCCTGTCTGGTTCTGGCCGTATCCGCTCTGGATGACTCTCGTTGCAGGGTTCGTTGCGCTTTTGATCCTGGCCGGGCTTGTGTGGCTGCTCAAAAAACTTCTCGCTCGCAAGGCGGTGCCGCTCACCAATCGTCAGAAGGCTCTCGCGGCGCTGGAGGCCTTGCGCAGTGGAATCGCAGGGGCCGACCCCTATGCATTTGGCGTGACGGTTTCGGATGCGATTCGCAGCTACATCCGCGCCGAGCATCGCTTGGGAGCGACCACGCAGACTTCGTTGGAGTTTCTCAATTCGATTCGAAGCAATCCGCTTTTCACCGACAACGAGAAGTCCGGACTCACCGTGTTTTTGGAAAAAACCGATCTTCTGAAATTTGCAAGAGCCGAGGCTGGCGAGCGTGAAATGCTGGACCTTCTCGACATAGCGGCTCGCTTGGTGCGGGGTGAGGCCCAGTCTGCAAAATCTGGAGGTTCGGCATGAACGCTCTCTCAGGCTTCGCATTTGCCCATCCCTGGGTTTTGCTCCTGCTCCTTCTTTTGCCCTTGCTGGCATGGCTCAAAGGCAAATTCGGAGGCACGGCAGGCGTCACCTTTTCCAATACCGCGATGCTGGCAAAAATCGGCAATCGTCGGCGTAGCAGGGCAGGGGCATTTTTGGCGGCGCTGATCTATCTGGCGCTGGCTCTTTTCATCGTG
>JBIKUM010000304.1:0-3707 GCA_044347585.1 Terrimicrobiaceae bacterium | reverse complement strand
ACCGAGTCGGGTTGGCTTGCACGGGCCTCGCGTTCCTCGGACCCGGATGTTTTGAAGGCTGTGGCTCGAAATCCCAATACTCCCAAGCGCGATTTGTTCCGCCTGTGGGAGATGTATCCGGAGACGGTGCTGCAGAATCCTATCCTCACGCTCTGGGAGTTCACCTCGTCGAAGCCTGTGGCCTCGCAAATTCCGAAGGCCGTGCTGTTCTCTCTTTATCAAAATTTTCTCTTGCGCCGCGACTTGAGCATGCCCGAGGCGCTCATCCCCGCAGAGTGGAGGATTTTCTTTATGAAAAGCGACGATTTCCGTCCGAGGATCGCGCTGCATTATTTTGTGAGGGATCCAAACGAACGGGTGAGGCTCCATCTGCTCCGAGAAGCTCTCGAGGCGAGTTTTCAAGAAGTCGGGCCGGCGGAGTTTCCTCTGGAGTCGTTGCAGGAGCTTTTGCAGGGCGCATCGCGTGCGATCAAGCTGGCCTTCGCCCATGCGGTTGCCATGAAATGGCTTGTGGTGGAGCCGAATGCCGTGGAATTTCTGGCAGAAACGGCGCGGCATTTTCATTCGTTGGGCTTGGACGGAATGATTGAGCATCTCTCCTGCTGGGAGCCTCTTCCGCCGGATCTTATCGAGGAGTTATCGCAATGTGACCGGCCTGCAATCCTTGCAAATCTGGCCGCGCTTCCGCGTTGTCCCCACGCCTTGCATGAGCGCCTGGCGGCCCACATTTTCCCCGAAGTGCGGACCGCTGTGGCGCAGTTCACGACCTGCGCCGAACTCCAAGAACGGCTTGCTGGGGACTCGGACTCCAAAGTCCGCGCCGGAGTGGCTGCGTCGCTCCACATTTCCGATGACATGCAGCGGCGTCTCCTCGCCCCCAAAAATGCGGATATCCATCTCGCTTTGCTGAAAAATCCCCGCGTGCTTCCCGATGTGCTGGCATCTCTGGCGCGACTTCCCCACACAGGCATCAAAAACCAAATCATTACCCATCCGAATCTCCCGGAGGAGGTGTTCGATGAATTGATGGCCGATACCCGCCTGCATGGTATTTCCCACGAACGCATTGCCAATACGCCGAGGCTGCTCACGACCCGGAACTACAGAATCCACGCGCATCGCTTCGAGCCGTGCCTCTTCATGGCCTACGCCAAAAAGCAAACCACACCGCTCGACATCCTTGTCGAGCTGGCCTGTCATCGCAATCCCGAGGTCCGAAAAGCCATTGCGGAGCGACTCCTCCAGCAAACACCCCGTCGCGAGTATTCCACTTCCGACAAAAAAGCCATCGCGATCATCGAGGCTGCCTTGAGCCACCCGGAGACGCCGGACGACCACCCGCTCCTCACCTCGCGCCGCATGAGTGTGGATCAGGCGTTGCGGATTTTTCACCATCCTCGCTTCGGTGCCGTCATCCGCTTCTCCGCTGTGCTGGAAAAATTGGCTCTCTTCCGCTCATCCGGCGCCTTCAGCGATTACGCCAGACTTTACCTCGAAATCGCGCAACCCTTGGAAAACCTGGTCCCGCACCTGCCCACGAGCGCCCTCCGCCCGCTCACCAACCACAGCGAAACACCCGCGCAAATCCGCGAGTTGATCCGGAATGTGCCGGATGGAAACATCCGCGCCAGCAACCTCGCACAGAGCCACACCATCCCGCTCAGCGCTCTCATCGATGCCTACCCCGAAGCCTTCCCGCCGACCGGCATCCCGTGCCTCACCGCAACCCCGCTGGAAATCCTGCAAAAACTCACCACCTCCCCGCACACGCTCCTCGCCGACTACGCCACCAATTGCCTCAACAGCTCCTCCGACAAATGGGCCAAGTTCGTCGGAAAATATCCCTTCGCATATATCCGAAAGAGGAGAGATTTTTAGAAAGAATTTCGTTAATTAGTAACATATGTGTCTTGTTTTAAGTTTTATAAAAAATTTTCTACTCTGCGCTCTCTGTGTCCTCAGTGGTTAAAAATTCTGTCAATTCCGTCCATTCTGTCTAAAAATTTTGACCCTGTGACATCTCCTGCGATTGTTGTCTGGTATAATTGGGGGAAAGAGCAGCGATCAGTTAACAAAAACAAATCAAAATCAAAGAATTCCTATTGTATGGAATCAAAAAAACAAATATAAAATTTCCTATGCCCTCCGTTTTTCCCTACACAAGTGCAAATAAGTTGTTGGAAGAGTTGATTTCGCAGATTTCTGGCAAACTTTCGGAGTCGCCATTGAAACCTGTGAAGGTCGTGGTGCCTTCGGTTTATTTTCGGGATTGGCTGCAAGTTCAACTGGCTCGCAAGCTTGGCATTTGCATGGGATTGGAATTTTCTATGCCGCAGGATTTTGTGAAAGAGGTCTTCGCGGCGGCCGATATTCAAAAGGCCAGTAAATGGTCGAAAAGACACTTGGAGTGGTCGGTTTTCGAGCACGGCTTAGGTATTCCGGGTCTTGATGCGCAGTCTTCTGCGAGGGATCGTTTTGCGATGTCGTGTGCGGTGGCGGATCGTTTGGATCAATACGCTCACTTCCGCCCTGAGATGCTTTCCCGGTGGATGCAGGGCCAATTTTTTCTCAAAAATCACGATGATCGGACTGACGAAGCTTGGCAACGGACCTTGTGGGAAAAACTTTTTCAGGAATTCGGCAATGATCCCTGTCTCTTGCCCGAGCGCTTGCAGAGCCCTGAAGTCAGCGTGAAATTGGCTGCGGCCTGGAGCGGAGTCACGGTGATTGGCAGCGGTTCGCTGGATCCGCTTCTCCTCGATATTCTGGGGATTCTGAGTGCTGCTGAAGTGCCCGTTGATGCCCACATTATCCTGCCCTGCCTTGGCTACTTGGCAGATATCCGGCAGCGGAATCTCACGGCACCATCCCCCGAATCCGATCCCGAGAGTTTTGAAATGGATGCCGAGGCGCGGAACAATCCGCTGCTCGTCTCAATGGCGCGCCATGCCGTGGGGGCCTTCGTTTTGCTCGGCGAGAAGGGGGATGAATACGCTAATTGGCCCGACCCTGCGACGCTTCAAGCGGAAGCTGCCACGCTCCCTGGCAAACAAAGTCTTCTCCGCTGCATCCAACAGGGAGTCAGGGCTAATGAGGACTATGTAAAAGTAGACGGTCTGGCAGCGGATGAGAGCCTGCGCATCCACTCCTGCTACGGGCCGCGCCGCGAGTTGGAGGTTCTCCGCGACGAGTTGCTGCGGGCCTTTGCGGAAATCGATGGCCTCAAACCCGAGGAGGTTCTTATCGCCGTTCCCTCCTTGGATAAATACGCCCCGCTTGTGTCGGCTGTTTTCTACACCAAGGAAAATCCCTTGCCGGTGCGTCTCACGGAATTGCCTGCCAGTGAAGGCGACGAGGTTCTCGAGGGGCTTCTGGCCTTGCTCGAGTTGGCCCGCGGCGGGCGCGGTCGGGCCAGCGAAGTGCTCGACCTCATGCAACTCCGCGCCGTCCGCGAAGCGCTCGGGGTGGGGGATGACGAGGAAAAATTGGAAGCCCTCGCCGCCAAATTCCGTGACAGCGGGATCACGCAGGGTTTCGCGATAGGCCAGGAACATCCCGGCGACTGGGGCTTTTCCATCAATCGTCTTGTGGCCGGCGAGTTCTTCGGTCCGCAAGAGCCCGAGCAGTCGGCCGAGAGCGGATTCCAACTCCCCGTTGCAGACAGCATGGGCTCGAATTTTTCGGAGATGGAAACATTTCTCCAATGG
>JBIKUM010000008.1:0-19305 GCA_044347585.1 Terrimicrobiaceae bacterium | reverse complement strand
GTCATGTCCGCAGCGAAAGCCATGCGCGAGCGTAAGGAATACGACCTTGCCTCCCAATTATGGCGGGCGGGCACCAGCATCGGCGCGAATGTGGAAGAGGCCCAAGCCGCGCAAAGCCGAGCTGATTTCAAATCCAAGATGGCCATCGCAGCAAAGGAAGCCAGAGAGTCCGGTTACTGGCTCAGGTTGGCCCGCGACGGCGGCATACTTGCCAAAGAACATTCAGAGTCCCTTCACCAGCAGGTCGAGAGCATTCAAAAAATCCTCACCTCTATCGTCAAAACCACCTCCGAAAATCCCTGACTCCAAGGGAGAATTTTAAATTTTAAATGCTGAATGCTGAATTCCATCAAAAATCCAAAATCCAACATTGAAAATCCACCATTTTTCCCCCTTCCTGCAAATCCTGTCCTCCTGTCTAAAATTCACCCAAAATCCAAAATTTTCTTACCCCTAATCCCCGCTGTTGCAGTCTTTTCGAAAACCCCTGGTTCAGGATTCGTTGAAATGATTCTTAATCTGCCAATCCAAAATCTGCGCCGCAATCCACCATCCAAAATCCGCCTCAATGTTACCAGACAACAGACATTTCGATTTTTGCGTAGTCAAATGCTAATGAGCCTGCTATCGACCAACAAACTTTTACCTAAAACCAGCTTCATCGGAACTCTTTTTTCTTTCTCTGAATCATGAATTCTCTCCAGGCTCACCGTGCTGGACTCGATCCGCTCATCCTCTCCATTCGAGGACAGAAGGTTATTTTGGACGCCGACCTCGCTACCCTCTACGGCGTGCCGACCAAACGCCTCAATGAACAGGTCAAGCGCAACGCAGAGCGTTTCCCGTCAGACTTCGTTTTTCAGCTTTCCTCGGTCGAGAAGGCTGGTGTGGTCGCAAATTGCGACCACCTCTCCCGCCTCAAGTTCTCCAAGACCTGCCCCTACGCCTTCACCGAGCACGGGGCCCTGATGGCCGCCAATGTGCTAAACAGCCCGCAAGCCGTGAAAATGAGCGTCCATTTCGTGCGCGCTTTCATCAAGCAACGGGAACTCCTCATGGCCCATGCGGATGTGCTCAAAAAACTCGCCCAAATGGATGCCAAGCTGATGAAGCATGACGAAGCCCTCCGCGTGATCTGGCAGGAACTTCAGCCATTGGTGACTCCCGCCTCTCTTCCACCCAAAAAGGAAATCGGCTTCCATGTCCGAAATGAATCCACACTCGGCGGAGCCAGAGCAAAATCCAACAAGATATCGAAATAAAATCCAACATCTCCGCTTCCTCGCCACCCGCCACAGCGGCTGCGCCGCAAAATTCATCCTGAAAATCCTGTCCTCCCGTCTAAAATTCATCCAAAATCCATCATCCAAAATTTTCTTCTCCCCCTTATCCCCCCCCTGTTGCAGTCTTTGCGACAACCCCTGCTTCAGGATTCGTTGAAATGATTCTTCATCTGCCAATCCACCATCCAAAATCCACCATTCAAAATTAATATTCCGCCTCAATGTTGCCAGACAACAGACATTTTTGCTGAATCTTAAAAATTCTCTTGTTTCCACAAGCCGACCCACTCCTTAAAATTAAAAATCTTTTTCCCAATGGGCTTCTACTACCGCAAATCTGTTAATCTTGGGCCGTTCCGAGTGAACCTGAGCAAGTCTGGCGTGGGCTATTCTGTCGGTGGTCGCGGATTCCGCGTTGGCACAACAGCGCGAGGGAAAAAATACACGAGCTTCAGCATCCCGGGAACAGGAGTCGGCTATCGCAAATCCGGCGCTGGTTGCCTTGTCCTTATCGCTGCTGTTCCAGTTGGGATCGCTGCCACAAAACTTCTGCTCACTTCATGAATCTTTTTTGGAAACGCACACTCCGGACGGCCTCATCCGAGCGCTTCCTCGCGCAGCGCGATGGCAAGGATGTTGCCGCAGTCGATCTCCACCACCTTGCCAGTGGCACCGTTGCTGGAACCGTGATTTTGCTTAAGGACGCGGGATGGAAAGAATCCGATGTGCCTGCGCTTCTCGGTTCGCTGGACGAGGATTTTCTGCCTGATGTAGACCTCGATCATGGAAACCTCAATTACACGGTTGTCCTCGGAGAGGTGCTTGGAAACTACGAAGCGGAGAAAAAATGACTTTTATCTCGAAACAGCTTCTTCCCGTGTGGCAAAAAGTTCTGGAACGGACCAAGGAATTAAAAGTTGAACTTCCAGTGAGCGAAGAATCTGCTCCACAACACAGAACCAACACTGCAGATGGTGAATCTGATGATCTCACAATATAAGATTTAAGCTATTTGCCGAGTAAGTGAATATGATTGCCCAGTATTCGATGATTTATTGATTTTAAAATGGGCAAGAAAATCCTCCCAATCAGCCAGTTTGCTTTCGACTCTCCATTCCTTGCAGTGCCGGTGAGAGATTGGCTTTGCTCAAACGATCTGGCCTTTGCGATCTTCGATGGCTTCCCAGTCTCGCCCGGACATGTTCTAGTCACCACCCGTCGCATCGTGGAGACATGGTTCGATGCCACTGACGACGAACAGGCCGCTCTCATGGCGCTCATTAAGGAAACCAAACGCCTGCTAGACCTCCGCCTCAATCCAAAGCCTGACGGCTACAATGTCGGCTTCAATTCTGGCCCCGCCTCTGGGCAGACGGTTCCGCATGTCCACATCCACATCATCCCGCGCTATCTCGGCGACATGAATGATCCACGTGGCGGTGTCCGACATGTTATCCCGGGCAAGGGTAACTACCTTGCGGGAAAGGCCCCACATCCCACTCCGCTGCCTGCGCTCACCCTCACCACCGGCCACCCGATGGCTCCGCTCTGGAAAAGCATCGGCCAGCGCGTTTCCGCCGCAGCTGAAATCGACCTGCTCGCCTCGTTCATCCAGCCCTCCGGCCTCGATCTCATCCAGCAATCGATCTTCGCCGCCCTCCGCGCCGAGGCCCGCATCCGCATCCTTGTCGGCGATTACCTCTACATCACTTCTGCCGACGCTCTCCGCCGCTTGATCGGCTGGATGTCGCTGGCCGCAGACATCGGCGAAGACAGTTCGCTCGAAGTCCGCCTCGCGGAAATCTCCAAGCTCTCCTCCCGGCCCGATTCCTTCCACCCCAAGGCTTGGCGCATCATCGATTCCTCGGGCGGCCTGCTCGTCGTCGGCAGCAGCAATCTCTCCAAGGCCGCGCTCGAAACCGGCGTCGAGTGGAACCTCATCGGCCAGACCACCGGCTCGGAGCCCATCGATCAGCAACTCGCCCTCGCCTTCACCGATCTCTGGCAGCAGGCCACGCCGCTCGATGAAGCCCTCGTCGCTCGCTACGCCGAACACGCCAAGGAGGCCCACCGGAAATTCATCCCGCCCGAAGCGGTCGATCTCCCCGCCATCCTCCACCCGCGGCGCCCGTGGCAGGCCAGCGCGCTGGAGTCCCTCGATCAGATCCGCTCGAACCACTACCGCCGCGCCCTCGTCGCCGTCGCCACCGGCCTCGGGAAAACCTGGCTCGCCGCCTTCGATGTCCTCGCCGTCGGCCAAGCCCTCCAGCGTCCGCCCCGCGTCCTGATCATCGCCCACCGCGCCGAAATCCTGATCCAGGCCGAGGCTACTATCCGCACCGCCATGCGGTCGGAGTGGGAGGAAACCCGCGTTACCTGGTATCTCGGCGCGAACAGCGACATGAGCGGCGACCTCGTCGTCGCGTCCATCCAGAAACTCACCCGGCCCGAAGGCCTTGCCGAGTTGGATCTCCAGCGCTTCGACTACGCCGTCATCGACGAAGTCCACCACGCCCAGGCCCCCAGCTACCGGCGGGTCATGGCCAGGCTGAATGCCACCTTCACCCTTGGCCTCACCGCCACCCCGGAGCGCACCGATGGCGTGGATGTTGCCTCGCTCTTTGACGATGTGCTCGCCTGGCAGGCCACCGTCGGCGATGGCATCGCGGAAGGCTCGCTGGTTCCTTTCCACTATCTTGGCCTCAAGGACGATGTGGACTTCGAGCAAATCCCGTGGCGCAACGGCCGCTTCGATCCCACCTTGCTGGAGGAGAAGCTTGAAAACAGCGAACGGATGGAACGCTTATGGTCAGCATGGCAGGCCGATCCCGATGCCCGCACGCTCGTCTTCTGCTGCTCCCGCCGCCACGCGCTCTACACCCGCGATTGGCTCCGCCGCCGCCAGGTCCGCGCCGCCGCCGTGTTCTCCGGCTCCGGCGGCGACCCGCGCAGCGACAGCCTCAATGCCTTCATCGAGGGCAAACTCCAGGCCCTCTGCGTGGTCGATCTCTTCAACGAAGGACTGGACATCCCGGACGTGGACCGCGTGATCATGCTGCGGCCCACCGAATCCAAGGTCATCTTCCTCCAACAACTCGGCCGAGGCCTCCGCGCCGCGGAAAACAAGCTGCGGCTGAAGGTCATTGACTTCGTCGGCAATCACCGCGTCTTCGCCAGCCGCCTCACCCACCTGCTTTCGCTCGGCAACCAGTCCGCCACCTGGGCGCACCTGAAAAAATTCCTCCAAGGCGGCACCCCGGATCTCCCCGAAGGCTGCCTGCTCGACCTCGAAGTCGAGGCCAAGGAATTGATGCTGCGCCTCCTGCCCAACACCGGCTCGGCCGTCGTCGAAGCCTACCGCGGCATGCGCGACGAACTCGGCCGCCGACCCTCGCCCAGCGAGTTGTTCCACCACGGCTACCTGCCCCGCACCCTCGCCGCAAAGTTCGGTTCCTGGTTCGGCTTCATCTCCGAGGAAAACGATCTCACCGAAAGCGAGCAGCAGGTCTTCGCCTCCTTCGAGTCCTGGCTCGCCATGCTGGAGGCCACCAACCTCAACAAGTCCTACAAAATGGTCGTCCTCCGCGTGCTGCTGGATCGCGACGCCCTGTGGGACGGCATGGAAATCGAAAATCTCGCCGCCGCCTGCCGCGAGTTCCTCCTTTCCCGCCCGACGCTCCGCAACGACCTGCAGCCCACCCAGCAGTTTCCCGATCCCGCCAAGGCCCCGATCCAGGCATGGGCCAAGTGGTGGCTCGATTGGCCGCTGTCCCGCTGGATGGACGAGCAGTCCGGTCGGCATTGGTTCAAGCGCGAGGGCGACCGCTTCCTCGCCGCCTTCCCGTGCCCGGAAAACCTCTGGCCCGACTTCGAATCGATGACCGCCGAGCTGGTGGACTACCGACTCGCCCACTACGCGAAGACCCGCATCGACAAAGCCGCCGATCTCAGCGCCGGCCGCTTCCTCGCCAAGGTCAGCCACTCCGGCGGCAAACCCATCCTGCGGCTCCCCACCATCGAGAAGCTCCCCGGCCGCCCCATCGGCCCGACCACCGCCACCCTGCCCGATGGCAGCCAATGGGTGTTCAAGTTCGTCAAGATCGCCTGCAACATCGCCTCACCGCTAGGCAGCGAGGAAAACCAGATCCTCCCCTTGCTCCGCGGCTGGTTCGGCGTAAACGCCGGGGCTCCTGGCACAAACTACCAGGTCGCCTTCACCCGGGCCGAAAGCGGTTGGTCTGTCGAACCCGTCGCAATCGCCACAACCTTCCGAGTTCCGGAAGACAACCTCGTCACCGAGAAAAGCGATGAACCCGAAACCCACGAACTGCCCGGCTTCGTCGTAGCCCCCGCCGCCAAGGAGCAGTTCACCCGCCTCGTCCCCGTCTACAGCCTCGAAGCCGCTGCTGGCCTCTGGGGACCTGAAAGCACCCCCGAGGAAATCGGTTGGGCTGAACCAGCAGGAACCCCCATTAAACCAGGCATGTTTATCGCGCGCGTTCGAGGCCACTCGATGGAACCGAAGATCAAGAATGGCTCTTGGAACCTTTTCCGACGTTGCCCGGCGGGGGACAGGAAAAACCGAATTCTCCTCGTGCAATTTAAATCTCAAGGTGACATCGAAAACGGCGGGCGTTTTACAGTCAAGAAGTATCAATCGGTTAAGTGGGTTACAGAAGATAATTGGGGCCACGAACACATCGAACTTCTCCCGCTGAATCGAGATTACGATCCGATTATCGTTTCTAAAAGCGAAGCTTCCGAGATGGTTGTAGTTGGTGAGTGGGTTTCCTCTATTTAAAGCCAAGGCCATGCGTTTTTCTATGCCATTCCAAGTGCTCGATTGCGGGCCGAAGTTTTGAGCCTGAGTGGAAGTGAAGGAGTGTGCCATGGCGCAAAGCGAGGAGGTTTTGTGAAACAGATTCCTCGGTAAAACGATCTGTTGCGACAACAATGATCAAATCGTCGCCTTTTGGAATCACGGTCCAGAGTCCTTTGTCAAATGTCCAGTGGGCATCGGGTGTGAGTGCAAGGCCGTTGCGTGGGTCGTCGTTGCCGCTTCGAGCGTGCTGATGAATATGGCAGGCTTGAACAATGTAGCCGAAGGACGATTGGAGGCAGTATCCAGTGAGAGCACAGGTATATTTGTAGCTAGCGGCGACATCGGCTCGGAATCGAATGTCTCGTCCTTTCTTTTCATTCTTTTTGAACGCTTCGCGATCTCTGCGATATTCGGCCATCTCGGCCGTGTTTGGAACTGGCAGCCCAAAGCGGGCAGATAGGCTGACCTGCTCCGCCGGCGTGAAGTAGTTTGCGATGAGAATCCTACGGGCGAGATTTCGAAACTCTGGATCAAGGAGACAATGGAAAAGCTCAGAGTCGAGCTGGCAAAGCCTCGTCGTAAGTTTGGATTTTGAGGGATTCCCGTGCTCGTCGAATCGTTCCCATACAGCATCACGATCTCCTCCAAGCGCATTGAATGGCATGGTGATCTCGGGGAGATTTTTTCGGCGCTCCACAACATGATCCCAATAGTCCCGGAATCGAGTCACCAATTCCGGGCTGTAAGGCACCCATCGGTCGGTGAGGGTTCCCGAATCAATGAGGTCCATCACACTGAAAAGCATGAGTGGCTTGTGCGGAGCAATACCCAGTTCACTGCTTTTTGCAGCGTTCAGATTAGCCAACTTCCCAAGCCAAAATTTGTGAGATGAGTTTTTCAATGGGATGCAACCAAATCTTTTGGGCCACCACGGCGAAAATTCTGTCTTCTCCATGCTTTCGAAATCGCAGCATGTAGTAGCACGGTTGCCAAAGATGAGCGTCGCTTTCCTGCCAAATTCTGGCGTGCTGCAAGATCGTCTGGGTGCGGTTGCTTTTGCTTCCTTGTCATTTGCATGAGCAAGCTTGCATATAATCAAATGTCAACAGGAGGGGTAGTCGAATTTCTATTGTTGTATCTTTTTCAGAAAGGGGGCACTTTTTTAAAGACCAAGGGCACATGCTCTGGCACAGGGCGAATGTTTTCGATTGGTAGGGATTGATTTTTTCCGAAAGTAAACGATCATCAGTCTACAGTCCGGGGGCAACTCCTCTCCCAGTGTGAAAGCGCTGGTGCAAGAATCCCCGGTTTTCTTTTTTCAATACCGCCACTTCCGATCACTCAAAATTTTGTGCGGCCTCAAAAAGCGGCGTTGGGCTGCGATCGAAATTTTTGTAGTGCAGAAAAGTCAGCTTGCCGGAGCGGGCGTGGATTTTGATGAGGTCGGCTTCGGAAGGGTTGCCGTAACGCACCGCACCGCATTGAACATAGACTCGTAGGATCGCGGGCAGCTCATCAAGGAAGCTTCGGTGGAATGTGAATTGTTTCTCATCGGGATCGTAAACGCCAAAATCCAATGGCTCGATGGCGAGCTCGATTTCTCCTGGGTCGCCAGCGGCGAACAGCAAGTCACGGGCCTTATCTTTGGCGCGAGCGAGGTCTCCGAAGAAGGCTTTGATGTCGTTTTTTGTGCGAAGAGGAATTTCCCGGCGGAGAAACTTTTGACGGAAATGAGACATGGCCAGATACACCAAAGTATCGTCCGCCCTGGCCTCTCGAGCGGCTTCAAATAGGGGTTGCCCGTTTTTTTCGACTGCCAATCCAAAAGCTTTCGCCAGACTTCCAGCGACCTTTCGCGCTGCAGCGATCTGATCAAACTCTCCGGGCTCGGGAATCCTCCCCAAATCGAGAATGCAGTTCCAGAATCCATCCATCAGCTCGCGGTTGAGGTCATATCGATCAACGCGGCGACGCTCCCTGGAAGAGGGCGAGGAGAAACGCAGCTGGGCACCAATCTGACTCCAATCGATCTGCCTGCGGTGCCGCGAAGCCATGAACTGCTCCGCATCATCGGGATTTCGGAACGCAATCGAGATTCCAAGCGAAAGAGTGACGGCTTCCACACCAAGGTGCTTTTCGATGAAATCCTCAAGCTCCCCAGGAGCAAAAAATTTCTGGAAGGTTTTTGATTTTGTAATGAACCCGTCTCTGTAGGGCTGCACATGCGCGGGGGTCTCTTGTCCAGCCACCATGGTAGAAATGATCAAAGCACGCTTTGCCAATCCATAAGCCCGCTTCAGAGCTTCGATACGCTCAAAAGGTTCTTCAACGACATTCAGAACATAGCCGAGATTCACGATGTCTGCTTCGCGAAGTGGTGCGTTGGGCTGGAATGCCGGATCCCATCCAGCGGCCTCGTAGCCGAGGCCCTGCAGAGCCTCTATGTCCATTCCATGTCCACATCCGTAATCAAAAAAAGTGTGCCGCTTTTGCAGCACTCCTCGGTCCAGCGCCATCTTGACTGGCTTCGAGAGATCGTAGCGTTTGATGGCCGTCCGATGGCGCTCGACTTCGGCAGGTTCATTGGAAGAGGCGGCAGCGGCCCTCTGGATTTTTTTGAGTTGGTGGTTTTCGATCCGGAGAGCCTTGCGCTTGAGCAAGGTCAGCCAGTAAACGCGCATCCCAATCTGAGCAGTATTTTTTAAAAGTCCGGCATCTTCTTCCTGCTTGGTCAAACGCGCAAAAGTCTCATAACGAGGGTCGGTTTTTGGCAGGAAGGTTTCCTTGCGATGAAGGATCGGCGGGTTCGCTCTCTTTCGATAGTCCGTGTGCGTCACCGAACCGGTATTGATATTGATCTTCGTAGCCTCGGCGAGCGCAGGGTGTGGGTCGGTGTCGAAGTCAGGGTATGTCAGAAAAGTGAACGCCTTTTCGTTCTTATGGATTTTTAGAAGGTTCCAAGCATTGCTAGGCTTGCCAGCTATTTCAGCCCTTCGAATTTCTTCTGAGAGGGACTGCGGAATCTCCCAGTCAGTCGCTGGCCTGCAGATGTAAATTGCAGTCGGGAGTTTTTTGCCAAAAGTGATTTGATTGGCTGCAAAAGGGCTTGCTGGAATAGTCCCCGATCTGCCTGAGTTCATCTAAATTTCAAAATCATCCTCCCGATTGGGTCTAGCCTTCGAACCCCCAATCATCTGCATCGCTTTCAACAACTGTATGACAAACGACGCCTTCGACAGTTTTCTTAAAGCCGATAATTGCACCATACATCGAACGGATTAGTAGCGGTTCTTTGGATATGATACACCAGACATCATTACCTATTTGAATATTGTCTGGATCACTATCGCCCAGCTCTGGCTTTAAAAGCCCCACTGGTATAGCATGGGCTCCGTCGAAGATGTCGTAATTTGGCTGGAAAAACACCCAAGTCTCGCCTGCGTGATCGTTTATGACGCCAATTACATGTGGAGAAATATCTTGCAAGTCGTCTATCGCTGTATGGAGTAGTTTGATCGGCTCATTCAGTAGCGGAGGGTCCGTCTGAAGCAAATCCTGAAAGCAGTGCAGCCCCATGCGGTTAGCTTCAAGAATTGCAGCCTGAGTGGCTTCTTTCTCCTCTGTGTTCCAATCAAAATCGGGCATTTTTTAGTAAACCACTAACAAACTGCAGTTCGAACAGTCAAGGCACATTCATAACAGAAAAAGCGAAAAAGGGGTTGGGCCCGCGTTTTGACGCATTTTGGTAGTAGTAATCAGAGGGGTCGGAGAAGCAATTGTTGACATTTAAGCTCTTTAAGAACGCTTGCCGTGCTGGTATATCTCAAGGTGTCTTGCAAACTGGCGGCGGATAAAGCCGCACGGGAAGTCGGCAAGTGGAAGTCGGACCTGGACGATCAAATTCTGCATGACTGCCTTGTCGGTCTGCCCGGACGGGGATAGCCTACTCAGGTCCAAATTTTTAGATGGCCTGAATTAGCGGCTGATTGACTCGCGGTATTCCCTAATCTGGGCCTCTGCATCCCTTTTGGCCCGGCGATCTTCATCCGGATCGGGAATGGCCATGGTGTTCTGAATCCTCTGGCGGTAATCCTCCGGCAGCCCGTGCTGCTCCGCGCCGCAGCGGATGACTTCCAGATACCAAGTGTAGGGCTTGAGCGATTCGTCGACCCTTTCCTTCCGGGCCAAATAGGTGGTGACATCGCGATTGCCTGAATCTGTGTGAACCTGAATTGCAGCGCGATCGTAGCCAGGGTTGTTTCCAGTGGCGCCTTCATATCGATCCAAAGCAGGCCAATCATCAGGATCAAACTGGTAAACCACCCCCGCGTTCTCGGCTCCAGACCCCCTCAAACTCCAAGCCCAAAAACCATCGGATAACATATCGACTTATGGCAATAAGTCAATATGTCAAAATGCGCATTGCGAACCAGTAAAACGGCCTCACACCAACACGCGAGGCAATCAAGTTTTTATATGGACTTATGGCAATAAGTCCATATATTGCCGGAGAAGGCTTACAAAGCGCATTCAACTGTTCTTCAATAAGTAAAAAAGGAGTCCCTAAAGGTGTTTGCGTGAGTTTTCACCCATTGGTTTTTGAGGAAACCCTCCT
The DNA here is from genome assembly GCA_044347585.1 of Terrimicrobiaceae bacterium. Classification (GTDB taxonomy): domain Bacteria; phylum Verrucomicrobiota; class Verrucomicrobiia; order Chthoniobacterales; family Terrimicrobiaceae; genus UBA967. The sequence goes on along the minus strand of JBIKUM010000008.1, from coordinate 8,585 downwards.
GCGCGACTCCAGGTATTCAGCGACAAGCGCCTCGGCTTCGATTTTGTCATCCCGGTTTGGGTCTGGATCGGTGACTGCTGGAATGGAATCGATGGATTTCCTGTAATCCTCCGGAAAACCGTGTTCCTCAGATCCGCAGCTGACGAGGTCGTGATACCAGATGTAGGGTTTTAGAACGGAGTCGATCGTCAGAGGGGTCAGGAATTAATTATTGACATTTAAGCTCTTTAAGAACGCATTCCGATTGGCGCGTTTCTCAATCAGTCTTGAGATATAAACAGAGGTGAAATTTAGATTGACTCTCTTGCCAATGCAAATATCCTCCAATGTATGAAAACCATAACAGTCAATGTATCTGATCCTATTTATCGGGATTTTACGGTTTATGCCAAGCAAATGGGGAATAGTGCCTCGGAGTTGATTCGGCGGGCGATCAGAGGGGTCAGGAATTAATTATTGACATTTAAGCTCTTTAAGAACGTATTCCGATTGACGCGTTTCTCAATGAGTCTTGAGATATAAACAGAGGTGAAATTTAGATTGACTCTCTTGCCAATGCAAATATCCTCCAATGTATGAAAACCATAACAGTCAATGTATCTGATCCTATTTATCGGGATTTTACGGTTTATGCCAAGCAAATGGGGAATAGTGCCTCGGAGTTGATTCGGCGGGCGATGGAGGATTATCACCAACGCTTCATTTTAAGGAAAACAACGCTGCGCAATCGCAGGCCGGTCAGTGTGGGTGGTCCCATGCAACCGATCGGTCGAGAAGAAGACTTACTGGGAGAAATGCTTGATGACAGTCGCGATTGATACCGATTTTATGGTGGCCGTGGAAATCCGCGACCACATCTTTCACAAGCCTGCGGATGCTGTTTTGAGTCGTTTGCTGGAGGAAGGGCACAAATTGGCCGTTGCGCCGCAAATGCTGGCGGAATTTGTTCATGTGGTGACGGATTCGAAACGGTTGAAAGATCCTCTATCGATGGAGGAGGCCTTGGCCAGAGCCGAATACTGGTGGCAAGCGCGGGAGGTTGTTCGCATTTATCCCGAGGGCGACGCGGTTTCCACTTGGATCGAGTGGTTGCGCGAACATCGACTCGGGCGAAAGCGGCTTCTTGATACGATGCTAGCGGCATCAGCTTGCAGTCAAGGAATTTCAACGATTGTCACCAATAACGAAAAAGACTTTAAAGTCTTTGGAAGTTTCGAAATTCTAACCTACAAAGATCAGGGGAATCTGTCTGAGGAGCCATCAACTGTCTGAATTCGCAAGTGTCTCGAAGGGGTCAGGAATTAATTCTTGACATTTAAGCTTTTTAAGAACGCTTCCCGTTGTTGCGCGTATCCCAAGGTGTCTTGCGAACTGGCGGCGGATAAAGCCGCACGGGAAGTTGGCAAGTGGAAGGCCGACCTCGACGACGAGATTCTCCCAAAAATCCTGCCGCGCCTGCACTGCATGAAACCCAAAGAAGTATACCCCCACGCATACAAGGCTGATATATGGACAAATGGCAATAAGTCCATATGTCAGTCGTCTCCACACCCGTATAGATTGATGCTCGGATCGATGGAAGGCGAAAACCGACGAGATTCTCCCAAAAATCCTGCCGCGCCTGCACGGAAACCGCACGCGGGTCGGACCCTTACTCGGCGCGCTCGGATGTTATCTGCACTCTGGTGACAAGGAGGAATCCATGAAGTTCTTCCCCGCGCCTGGCGAGGAACTGCCCGAAAAGCCCGTGCAGGAAATCATCGCACTGGATATATCGACGTATGGCAATAAGTCCATTCATCCAACGCCGCCCCAACCCGCGAATCTCCCCAACAAAACCAACGCCCCCTCCCCCGAAGCTTCGCCAAAGTGCAACGCATGGCCCGCGTGGTCATTGAAGAGCAATTCGTGAGCTTCATCTGCTGAGGCGCCCCAGTTAGGAGCGCCAATGTCCTCGTTGGCACTGCACGCCGAAGCCGAGCAGCACCTCGGCGATCAGGGGGCAATATACCTCGCCTCCACCGAACCAAACGCTTCCCCACAAGCTAAACTCACTGGTCTGACATATGGACTTATTGCCATAAGTCCATATTTTACTTCGAAATTTTCCAGAGTGTGTCGATGGACTCCACGAAGGCCTTTGCCCTGTCGGTAGGCGAGAGAAGAACTTTGCGGCCTTTCGATTTTTTGGAAACGAGTCCGGCTTCATGAAGTCGTTTCACATGTTCCACCGCTGTGGATTGCTCGATCCGGCACAGAGCCGCAACTTCGTTGACGCAGAGGGATGGGTTCCGGATCAACAACCTCACGATTTCAATACGACGGTGGTTTGAGAACCCCGCCACCATTTTTGCCCGGCCACGATCAATCGAAGACATGTATCAAGACATATCGACTTATGGCAATAAGTCCATACATTTAACAAAGCCTCAAACCGTGAATCCTCCTAACCAATCCAGCGCTGCCGGCTTCCCCCGCAGCTTCGCCAAAGTGCAACGCATGACCCGAGTCGTCATCGAAGAGCAATTCGTGAGCTTCATCTACTGAGTCGCCCCGGCTCGCCGGTCGTCCCGATTGGGAAGGCCGAATAGCGTGATGGAGAGTTCCAAGGGGAAATTCTTGACAGGCAATAGGCATGGAATTCCATTGAGCGATCCATGAGCACTCTTTTAGAAATCGAAAAAGCTGCGGAGATGTTACCCGCGGACCAGCAGCGCGAGCTTTTTGGTTTCCTGCTGAAAAAGTTGCGTATGGACGGTCCGCCGCTCATGGCGCCAAGGATTTTTTCCGCCGAAGAGATGAACGCATGGATGGATGAGGACGAGGCGGATTTGCGCGAAATCACCCGAAACGCGTGAGGGTGTTTCTCGACGCCAGCGTGATCTTGGCTGCTTGCGGGCGTGATTCTGGAGCCTCAAGGCGGATTTTCGATATTCACAAACACGAGGGGTGGGCGATTTTGGCCAGTGGCTATGTGATGGGTGAGGTGCGGGCCAACATCGAATCCCTGGGAAAGCAAGCCGTGAGCGACTGGCGTCGGTTGGAATCTGATTTGAGGTTGGTGCGAGACCAATTTGTGGTGAATTGGCCAGTGGTCTTCGCGCCTGCAAAAGATAGGCCTGTTCTTTTCACGGCGCTGGCGTTTGCCGATGTGCTCCCGACCTTGGACAAGCGTGATTTCGGTCCCTTGATGGGGGTGGGTTTCTACGGTTTGGAAATCATGAAGCCGGGAGATTTTTTGAAGCGGAACCAGCTTAGCTGAACGCGGAATTGACGCTGCCGGCTTCCCCCGCAGCTTCGCCAAAGTGCAACGCATGCGCGAGTCGTCATCGAAGAGCAATTCGTGAGCTTCATCTGCTAATCGAAAATGCGAAATTCTGTGGAAAGAGCAGTTGGTAAGCGTGGGTTTTTTGGTTTAGTTTTAAACTATGAGCACTTTGACTGAAGTCAGGGAGGCCTTGCCAAGGTTGTCCGAAGCGGAGCGATACGATCTGCTTCGCGATCTCGCAGCGGCGGTGCCGAACATCGTGAAAACGCCTAAGGTGTGCGGTGGCGAGGCCTGCTTTGTGAGAACGCGCATTCCTGTATGGACGGTCGTTCGGGCGCGTCAGTTGGGCGTCTCCGAGGCGGGTATTCTGGATTCTTTCCCCTCGCTGACCGCCGAGGATTTGGTGCACGCCTACCACTATGCGCGAGCGAATGCGGGAGAAATCGCAAGGGCTATCTTGGAGAATGAGGAGGATTAAGAATCCAATCCGATGGCGAGACTTTACAGCAACGAAAACTTCCCCCTGCCTGTGGTGGAAGCCTTGAGGGCGCTCGGGCACGATGTGCAGACTACTCGGGATGCAGGCAAGGATGGGCTCGCCGTGCCTGACAATGAGGTGCTGGAGCATGCCGCCAGGGAGGGGCGGATTCTTCTCACGCTGAACCGGCAGGATTTTAAAAAACTGCACCGCCAAAATCCCGAGCATTCGGGAATAATCCTCTGCACGGTGGATGCCGATTTTCCAGGGCAAGCATCGCGCATCCATATTGCTCTGCTTGCCAATCCTTCAATCGAGGGCCAGTTGCTGCGTGTGAATCGGCTTCAGACGCCATGAATAGTGGGTCCTCAAGCGGCAAACAGGCTAGATCTGCGGAGTGATCGATTGGAGATGAAACTCAATTACGACAATCAGTCTGATGCTCTTTACTTGCGTCTCGACGATTCGAAAATTCTCGAGTCCGAAGAGGTGGCGCCTGGGATTATTTTAGATTTCAACGAAAAAAACCAAGTGGTCGGCGTCGAGATGCTCTCGCTCTCGAAGCGCACAGGTGCGGGAGTGCCTGATCTGGTGGAATTGAGCGGCCTCGTTCCTGCCTGACGCGGAGCAGCCAAGCGAAAGCCTCATACCAACGCCACTTTGCTTTTCCGCTTTGCAGTTGCCGCTACGGGGCGGATGGATGCTGGACATTGTTTCATTTTAAGGCAACATAGACTCCGTGCTTGTCATTGATTTTTTTGTTTCTCTGGACGGGAATTCACCCGTGGTGGAATATCTTGATGATCTCGATGCCAAGCAGGCGGCCAAGGTGCTGTGGACGCTTTCCGCTATAAAACTGACCCCCCCGGCATCTTCGGTTTACCTCAAAAAGATGGTGGCGACGGAAGATCTTTGGGAGGTGCGTGTGATCTTTTCCGGAAACATATTCCGCCTCCTGGGATGGATGGATGACATGGGCAAACTCGTCCTGGCCCACGGCTTCACCAAAAAGACGGAGAAGACCCCGTTGCAGGAAATTCGAACAACTGAAACCCGAAAGAGAATTTATGAAAACAAAGAAACTTGATGGATTGGATCGCTACATTGCGCAACGAAAGGCGAAGGATGTGGAGTTTGCTGCCGCCTACGACAGCGAGCAGGCGGAGTGGGAGATCGGCAGGCTTCTGGCCAAGACCCGCGAGGGAGCGGGGATGACCCAAGAGGCGCTGGCGAAGAAAATCGGCTCCACGCGCAGTGCTATCTGCCGGTATGAGCGACACCCAGCCAATCTCACGCTCGCGACATTGGAAAAAGTCGCCCGTGCGACAGGGCGGCGCTTGGTCGTGAAGTTTGCTTGAGCGAATCAGGGCATGAAAAAAGATGAACGGTTCTCGAGTTTGGCTGCCTTGAGTCGAGGTCTGACTTGGGGGGCAAGACGGAGAAAGTTTTGAAAATGCCAACCCCACTTCGCTTTTCCGCTTTGCAGATGCCTCTACGGGGCGGATGGATGCTGGAGCTGAGGCGGCGGGGGTTCACGGGCGAGTGCGGGGTTTGCGCGGGCTTGCCTGCGGGATGGTTGGGTAGCGAGGAGGATAGTGGTCCGCTGGCGTCGCGCAGGGCGGCTCGGGGACCTGCAGTGACGCTGGCTGAGACAGCGCCGCTGGTGTGGGAGATTTTTCATCCCGAGGGCGAAAAAGCGGGGTTGCGGCCGGAGGTGGAAAGCCATGCGCTATTCCAAAGGAACTCGAGGACGGGCGCGTTACCGCGCGGGGATTTCCAAGGGGTGAATTGCCTGGGCGTGGTGGAACTGGCGGTGCGCTTCGGGTAGGATTTCCCAGTGTTTGGGAGGAAGGCGGTCCTCGCGTAGAAAAATCATACTGGGTGCTGAGTCGAGCATACACAGCGCCCCTGTTTGTTGGTAACAGGTGCTTCGAGTTACAAAGTGTAACTTGAAGCCTGAGTGCTCCCGTAGGCACAATTGCCACCCCATGCGAGGCTCCAGGGCCATGTTCGTTTGTAATACAGCGTGCACATTTGTATTACATCTCAATACACTGTATGACAACACAATGATTGAATTTGTATTACAATGTATTATATTACAAGGTAACACGACGTGCTTTTTTGTATTACAATACATTGTTTTAAATTGTATTACAATTGGATATGTTGTATTACAATGTGATGTATTTTTTGTAATACAAATCAAATATGTTTTGTATTACAATAAAAAATAATTATTTACCAAAAATTTTATTGATTTAATAAAACTGCTATGAAATGCTCGCTTCATGAAAACACCACCCCGCTTGAAAAAGCAAAACTGTGCTAAGGAAGCTTCGCGCTATTCCAGTCTGACCAACCATGCGGAAATGAGAAAAGAGGAGCGATTCAAAATCTCGAGCGAAGAACTCCGCGAGCAAATAGATGCTCAATTGTTTGTTCACCTCGGCAGAGAAAAGGCAGGACCGATAGTTTATCGACTCATCTATAGCCGCGACGACGCCGGATGGATTGTCGTCGTGCAGGATCGATACAACAAGGGAATCATCACGGTCCTTCCAGTGCAATACTATACAAACAAACATCGCAAACTCAGACCCGAAGAGCGCCGTGAGGCCAAATGGATGGTTCACTGGGGCCGAGTGGAAGTCTTTCCTGCGCCGGTTTCTCCGATTCCTGCTGACTCCCAGGACTTCATTTTTGATCTTCCTATAGCAGCTTAAGTTTTTAATTTATGAATACAAACACCATACATAGCACAGTAACGAAGTGGGCCGAAGAAACTGACGAGCGCATTCAGGTGGCGCTCGCCTGGACCTCAAGTAATTGGGAATTCATGCCACAAACGCAGGTGACATTACAAATTCGTGATGAAATCACCGGCGACAAACCCTACCTTGGCATTTTGATTCCACATGCCCGCCGAACGCCTTTTTATTTTTATGGCCCCAATGAGGATGAGTTGGTTGAGGAGGATTACCACTTTCCATCATTTGAGGATGAAGCGGATCTGCGCATCGCATTGAACATCGTTTACCGACGATTCATGACTGAGCATGGCATGCAGCGATTCAACGATTTCAAGGAAACGGTCCCGGAAATTTATCGCCCCAACCTGTTGGATAAAGCAGGCATGTGGGTGCTTCAAAAAGTCAGGCCGAAATATACAATTCGTGAATTGGTCTCCTCAACACCTGGATTTCGCGAGGGCGGCATCGAGTTGCACCCTATCGGTAAGAATCCCAGCGGCTTATTCATTCGCATCAATGCCGACCGCTCAAATCCACAGAAATGCGTTTATGATAGATGCGGAAAGGATTTGCATGGGCATCTTCCCGCCTTCTTTACAGAAAGCGAACTGATCGGAGCCATAGAATATGCTTCAAGAAAGATAGATAACACAAACAAAAATATCAGAAAAAGCAAATCTACGAAATAATAAGATGAAAAAACAAAAAAAACCAAATATCCTGCCGCTTTCCATTGCAGGTAATAAGTTTCAGGTTGATTTTGAAAACTACAAACCCAGAAGCGCAGAGTCTCTCACAATCAAGTTTTCCGAAAACCGCCGCAAGGTATCTTCATCTCAACGCTTTGTTGTTCTGAAATATCTACAAGCGGAAGGTTTTATTCGTTAACAATTCGTATACGAAATTTATTGTTCGACTTTTACCACGAATCAAAAATCGACTTTTTACAAGGAGCGATGTTTTAATCCAACAAAACAGCTAAATACATGCCTCAAATGATTAAATTCCTCCACACTGCCGACTGGCAACTCGGCAAGCCCTATCAGCGCGTCAACGACGACTCCAAACGCGCCCGGCTGCAACTGGAACGCATTGCCTGCCTCCGCCGCATCGGCGAGGTGGCTCGCGACTCTAATGCGTCCTTTGTCCTAGTCGCCGGTGACATCTTTGACAGTCCAAGTCCGGTAAAAGCCACCATTGCTGCCGCTTGCGAATCGATCGGCGCCATGAAGATTCCCGTCCTTGCGATCCCGGGAAACCACGATAATGGCGGACCTGGCAGCCTTTGGGCGCAACCCTTCTTTGTCCGGGAGCGCGAGAAACTCGCCCCCAACCTGCGTGTTCTGCTCGATGCCAAACCGGTGATTCTCGATAATGCGGTTATTTTTCCCGCGCCGCTCCTCCGGCGTCATGATCCTGCCGATCCCACCGCCTGGATTCGCACCGCTTTCGATGATCCAGATTTCCCCGCCGATCTCCCGCGGATAGTCCTCGCCCATGGCAGCGTTCAAGGATTCGAGGCTTCCCAAGAAGATGAAGACGAGGAGGTGAGGGGACTCAACCGCATCGCCCTTGAGCGCCTGCCTGCTTCCGAAATTGACTACATCGCCCTCGGCGACTGGCACGGCACGAAACAAATATCCTCTAAAGCCTGGTATTCCGGCACGCCGGAAATCGACCGCTTTCCAAAAGGCGGTGACAACGACCCCGGAAACATCCTCATTGTCGAGGTTGCCCGCAATCGCGCTCCACAGGTCGAAAAGAAGCGCACCGGCAATTTCCGTTGGAATGATTTTCCCCACCGCTTTTCCGAAGATGAAGGATTCGATGCCTTCCATGCAGCCCTCGAGAATCGCATCGGCGAGTGGGGGCAAGACAGCCTGCTTAAACTCACACTCACCGGCAGTCTCGGCATAGCAACCTCCCAACGCCTCGCCGACCTGATCGAGTCGCTTGATGCCCGCCTGATCCGCGTGAAACTTGATGACCAGGTCACGATCGCGCCGACCGATGAGGAAACCCAAGCCCTTGCGGCACGCCCCGGCGATCCTTTGATTGAATCTGTTGCCAAGAAACTTATTTCGCT
>JBIKUM010000210.1:0-5542 GCA_044347585.1 Terrimicrobiaceae bacterium | reverse complement strand
AAAAGTGAGTTTGGAATGGAATCTGGTCTGCCTGGCCTACAACCTCAAACGCCTCCACATCGTTGGAGCCAAGCTCCGCGCGGCATGATGGAGGCTCGAACCAGCCTCCTTTGATAAAAATGAAGCTCCAATGATAGAATATAGACCCTACAAAAATCAAATGGTCGGGTTTTTAAAAAATGGAAAATCCGGATTTTTGAGCTTCAAATTTTTAACTCCGACAGGCTGCTAGGTTTTTCGAATCGCGCTGCCGCGCGAAAGAGGGGAGCACGGTCGTCTCTCCGACCCGTAGGCTCTACGAGCTGGAGGCGCCGACCGTGTAAGACACTGGCTTGACTAGCTCAACGAAGCGTGAGGCAAGCCCGCGCTTCGATCTTCAAAGTGTTGGGCTGCCGACTCGAATATCGTCGATGAGATATTTCACTTTCGTGACATCGTCGGGATTCTCGAAATCCAACGCGATCTCTGCCACATCGATAGGTTCACCCAAATTTACCTCCAATGGAAAATCTGCAAGAACCTGTTCATCATTCACGAAGATGGAGCATGTATCCGGAGTCTCGGCTTTTCCGTCGGTGTGGACCGCCACTTTGATGGTCGACCAGTCGTCTAATTTCTTTCGCGTGGATTTGAATTTTCCGTCCTCCACAGTGTGGAGCTGATTATTGCTGTGGTATGGAATCAGAACCCGCACAGGTTTATCCCATTGACCCTTTACATAGAAGTTAAGAAGTGATCGGAAGCCCGGCACGGTCTCACCCTTCACCTTGCATCGAAACTGATATTCAAAATCCTGAGCCATAGGCGGAAGCATGATTTTCAGTCGATTTGCTTGCGATGCTCCATTGCTGCGAATTTCAAGAACCTTGTTGCCTGGATTTTCAGAATCTTCGACCACTTCTATTCCAGGGCCATCCATTTTCGGATTTACAAAAATGGAAACATCCTTCGATTTTTGAAGGTCTTTTAAAACATTCTCCTGCTCGAAATCCAGATTGATCGGCAGAGTCAACTCCGCAGAGGCGGTGGCCATGGAAAGAATGGCGGCGGAGCATAGAATAGATAGGTTTTTTGGCGTCATGGGGTTTTATTTGTTTCTGGCGTTGGGTTGGGGTTGGTGGGAAATGGGAAACACCGGCGAGGAGAAGGCAAGATTATTGGTCTATAAGTGCCATCTCTCGCATCCAACATAGGAAGCGGGTGGTTTCGTTGGCAACAAAAAATTCGGGGACTTTTGCCAAGTGGGCGCGTTTTTCTTGAAGGTTAATTGATGCAGTAAAACCACCCACTACTCCCGAGGTCTACTACTCGCGGCGGAGGCTGACGACGCAGGCGCGGAATTCGCCGGTGAGGTCGAGTTGCAGGGATTTGCCTTTGAGGGTTGTCGGGAGTCCTTGTTTTTCGGGCCAGGCCTCATCGATTTTCCATCCGCTTTCAGCGAGCGGGATTTGCGCGGACTTTGGAAATGCTTTGCCGAAGGTGTGGGCGACGAGCAGGGCGCGCTTGCCGTTTTTCGAGGTGCGCAGCACGGCCTGCCAGCCTTGCGGGTGACGCCAGCTTTTGCCGGTCTCACCGTGGAAGGTGGAGTAGCCATCGCGGATGATCGGATAGACGCGGCGGTAGAGTTCCATGGCGGAAACGCTGAGCTTCCACTGCGCCGGTGAAAGGTCGTGGACCTCGCCCGAGAGGCACATGCGGCCGAGGAAGGTGGCGGCGAGCGAGTAGGCGAGGCGTTGCGCGGTGTCGTTCTTGCGCAGCACCGCCCAGATCTGCGATTGGCGCGGGAGGATGAGCCGCTGAAGGTTGGCAGCGATGATCGGAATTTCGCGCGTCTCGTGAGCGTCGGAAAACGATCCCATCGCGCAGAGCGCCATCATCGAAGGCTCGAGACGATGACCGCCAGACGAGCAGTTTTCGATAACAAGATCGGGAATTTCCTCACGCATCTTGCGGAAGAATTTCTGCATGCCTTCGAGGTGCTGGCGCAAGCCTTCGCCGGGCGACTCGGCGCCATCGACGCCGAAGCCGATGGTCTCGTTGTAATCGACCTTGAGATAGCCGAGTCCGTTGTCGCGCAGGAGATGGATCAGCTTTTTGGTGAGATAATCGAATGTGAAGGGATCGCGGAAATCCCAGTAGTGGCGGCTACCGACCTGCAGCACCCGTCCATCGCGATGAAGGTGGTGATCGGTAAGCGAAAAGGCTTTTGATCCCGGATTGCAAACCTCGAACTCAAACCAAATGCCGGGGATGAGTCCGTGGTCGCGGATCGCTTGGCAGGTTGCGGCGAGGCCATCGGGAAAGGCCTTGGTGTTGATGATCCAGTCACCGTTTTGCTGGATGCCTCCGCCGGGCCGCTCGGCCCAGCCATCATCGATGACGAGATACTTCGCTGGGGTTCCTTGGAGTCGTTTGGCAAGCGCGAGCAGATTTTCCTGCGTCGGATTTCCCCAACTCGTGCACCACTCGTTCACCACGATGGGCAGTTCGTTTTCAATCTTCGGCAGATTCGGCAGCGGGCCTTCCTGCGCGGAACTGAGCCGCTGCGCGAGTTGATCGATATCGCCCTTGATACAACCGATCGTCGCAACGGGCGTGTCGTAGGTTTCGCCTGCCTTTAGCGTTTTGAACCAATGTCCGAACTCGCGGTCGGCCTGACCACCCGAGAGCGCGACGAAATCATCCTTACGGAACACCTCCATCTGCCACGAGCCGGGAGTGGCAAGTTGCGCGCCCCAGAGAACACCCGCTTCGCGATCCTCGAGCGCGAGGAAGGGAAAAAATCCGCGCACCGGCATCGAGCCGACCTGGCCGAAGCGTTCGCAGGCGATGCCGTGACCGGTCCAAGAGCGCTCGAGTTGCAGATCCTCGACGCCTCGCGTGTCGAGGCGGCCTTCGGCACTCCAGGTCGACCGATAGCGATGCACAAGCAATCGATTCGGCGCGTCGTCATGGGCGTAAGGCGTCATGCCACCGAGCGAGAAGCTGCTGAGCATTTCAAGGGTAACTGGTTTCTTGCCGGCGTTGCGCACACTCACGCGACTGGAAAAAACCGGCACATTCCCCTGCCAGGAAAGTTGATGTTCGCAGTGCAGTCCCGAGGGATGCTGGAGCGTGGTGACGACGCTGGTGCCGCCGTTTTTCTTCTGAACCTTCTGGCTGACGAATTCGAGAACGGCCGTCGAGTGCCCTGAGCGCATCGTGCGGCCTTGGGAAAAAGATCCGCCGTAGATGTCCTCCATGCACTTGAGCTGCACGAGGGAGTCCAATGCCCAAGCGCGCCTCGGTTGCCACATGGCCGGCAGGCCTACGATCTCGACATCCGGCGGTAGAAACTCGCGGTGCTTCACCGGTGCGAGCGATTTCGGATGAAGCGAGAGCTGCGGCGCGCCCTTGCCTTCGGCGGGTGTGTCGAAGCGGATGATCGTGTCGCCGACGGTGAATTTGGAGAGGAGTTTGGTCATGGGAAAATGTGCGTCTTGCTGGGGTGAATCCTTTGCACTTTTCAGGATTCGGTCAAAGGGTAAAGGCGAGATTAAGGAACCGCATAAAATCCCACTTCATCAGAACCACTGGTTTTTTAAAGTGTTCAAGATGCGGAAACGAGATCGGCGGCGGGCGCATAGCTGATGCCCGATTCGCATTCAGCGATGCGCAATAATTTGAAAGTCGAAGATGAGGAACTCGCCATCAGTGCCTGAAAGCGAATTCCATCCCCTGTGACAACCCTCTCAAGTGATCAATGCGTTCCACCTTCCCAATGGACGCCATCCTGCCAGGAATTACCGCAGGCGCCGCCGCCGGAGTTGGCTTCGATCATCACATCCTGGCCTTCGGGAGTTAGCAGGGGGAGATAGAACTTGCTGATGCGCTGCGTGGATTTTGGCACATAGTGGCAGATGAATGAGCGGCGGAAGCGGTCCTTGGAGCGGTTTGGGCCGGATCCGTGGATGGAACTGCCATTGAAAAACAGGGTGTCGCCCGCCTTCATGACGCAGGGAACCGCCTTCTTGCCTTTTGGCGTGGGAACAAAGTGCGTGGTGAAGGATTCTGCAGCATTGGCCTTCTCCGGGCAGGCAATCTCCTCCTCGGCCGTATCGGCGACGAGATACATGCCGCCATTTTCGGGATCGGCATCGTCGATGGCGGTCCATGCGGCCACGCAGGTTTGAGGCTCCACCAAGAGGTAGAAATTGTCCTGGTGCATTGCCTGACCGCGTGAACCCGGCGGCTTGTAGTAGAACATGCTCTGGGCCGCCAGCACCTCATCCTGCATGAGTTCCTGAAGGCAGGTCATGACGCCGGGATGGACCAAGTTCTTGCGAGAAAGGGCATCGAATCGGTGCGGGTGCATGACCCGTGGAAATTCCTTCAAAGGATCGCCGCCGGATTCCTCCTTGGAAACAGGCTCGAAGTGCCCCCGGACGGGGCCGTTCTCCGCGATGCGGGCGAAGGTGGATTTGATCTCCTCGACTTCTGCTTCGGAAAAGAGGCCGCGTGCGACGGCGTAGCCGTGTTGTGCGAACGAGGCTTTCATTTCATCCAAATCAACGGAGGAGGGGAGTGATGGAGAGGTGGTGGTGCTCATAGGACTGCCAGACTCGTTTTCATTCCGTAAAATGACAATGGACGAACTTTCCAAAAAGATGGACTATCTTACCGTCCATGAAAGCCAAGACAAAGGGGTTCCCAGGCCAGATCATTCATTTTCTACCTGCCAATTTGCTCAACCAGGTTGGTCGCCATCCGCTCGGTGTCGGTCTGCATATTAAATGTCTCGGATGGTATCCCAAGGCGCATTCGCACGGGATCAGTAGGCTTCACGGGCTTGATGAATCCATTTTGATCTTTTGCACCAAAGGAAATGGCTGGGCCGAAATTGATGGACGCCGATTTTCCGTCGGGGCCGGTGAAGTGCTTTTCATCCCAGCGAACAAACCGCATGCCTACGGAGCCGATGATCATGATCCTTGGTCGATCCACTGGGCCCATTTTGCGGGAACGGCTACAGCTTCCTACGCGAGCCAGATGCCAGCCCACGAATATGTGCTCTCGATCACGAGCGCTGATGCCAAAGAAATCGCACGCATGTTTCGGGAATCCTACCGCTTGGCATCCACTGGTCTCACCGAGCGCACACTGCTGCTTGTGTCCCACATTTTGAGATATGTGCTGGGGCTTCTGTTTTTTCAGACTGGCAGAAGCCTGGGAGGTGCTTCGGGCGCTATCGTGCATGATCTGACGAAAAGCATTGAATTCATGTGCGCCAATGTCGCGCGCTCAATCACCCTTCAGGAACTCTCGCGGCAAGCCGGACTCTCGCCGACCCGCTACTCCACGCTCTTTCGCGACCAGACCGGCTCCTCGCCCGTCGAGCATCACATCCGCCTCCGGATGCAGGCCGCATGCCACTATCTGGACGCTACAGCACTTAGCATCAAGGAAGTGGCGGCCAAGCTCGGCTACGACGACCCGTATTACTTCTCTCGCATTTTCCAGAAAACCCTCGGCTGCTCGCCGCTGGCCTACCGGCGATCGGTGA